>CAZIGS010000052.1:0-7468 GCA_964538645.1 uncultured Rickettsiaceae bacterium | reverse complement strand
TTATAGGCTTTAGCCTCATTCGTCATCATCTGGCACCGACCAGATGATCCAAAAATTGTAAATGGGTCCTCGTGTCAAGCACGAGGATGACGACTAAGGGGCTGAGGATGACGAGTAAGAGGCCGAGGATCACGTTTGTTATAGGCTTTAGCCTCATTCGTCATCATCTGGCACCGACCAGATGATCCATAAAATTGTAAATGGGTCCTCGTGTCAAGCACGAGGATGACGGCTAAGGGGCCGAGGATGACGACTAAGAGGCCGAGGATGACGGCTAAGGGTCTCGTCGCAATGACACTTTTCTATCACTTTTCCTAAAATTGTATTAATATATATTGTGTGATGGCTTGACGTTCCTGAGAGGCTAAGGATATAATAGGAGATTAAGTTAGAACAATCGTCATTGCTAGTAGAACTATAGGTCGGCGCTGCATCTATCCTTGTGGTTCTTTGTGAGTCTATCACTTCCTCGTAATGACAGTTAAATACTGAGAATTATTATGATTATAAGCTTTTGTCAATTAGTTGGAGCAAAGTTTCTAAAACTATCAAATGAGGTTGGGCAATTTGTGATTTTTGCCGCGCAATCTTTTGTTGGGATTATATTGCCTCCATATGAATTCAAAATAACAGCACATCAATTTTTGAATATAGGGTTCTATTCTTTGCCTGTGGTAGGTATGACAGCAATATTTTCTGGTGCTGTACTTGCTCTTCAAAGCTATTCAGGGTTTGCTAGGTTTTCTGCTGAAAGTAGTATAGCTACTGTGGTTGTTTTGTCTATTACAAGGGAGCTTGGACCAGTGCTTGCAGGTCTTATGGTAGCAGGTAGAGTAGGTGCTGCTATTGCTGCTGAAATAGGTACTATGCGTGTTACAGAGCAGATAGATGCTTTATATACATTATCTACAGACCCTATAAAATATTTAGTGTCTCCAAGAGTTTTAGCGGCTGCTATAACATTACCATGTCTTGTATTGGTTGGAGATGTTATAGGAGTAATGGGTGGATATATAGTGAGTGTAGAAAAGCTAGATTTTAACAGCGCAGGTTATATTATCAATACGTTCAAATATTTGGAACGTATAGACGTTATTTCAGGTCTTGTTAAAGCCTTTGTATTTGGTATTATTATATCCACTGTTAGTTGCTATAGTGGTTATAGTTCTGGTAAGGGAGCAAAAGGGGTTGGTAGCGCTACTACTAAAGCTGTGGTAAATTCCTCTATTTTAATATTACTCAGTAACTATATGATTACTGAGTTATTTTTTAGCAAGTAGTAGAAGTTCTGTGTTAGAAGAGTAGTAAAGCAAAATTAACCGCATAAAAATAATTTAATTTGAGAAGTTTGTAGGATAACATGACACCAAAAATTAAAGTTCATAATCTATATAAAAGCTTCGGAAGCCATGATGTGCTGAAAGGCGTTGATATAGAAGTGGAGGCTGGAAAATCTTTGGTAATATTGGGAGGTTCAGGTTCTGGAAAATCCGTTCTCATAAAAACTATTATAGGTCTTATAAATCCTGATAATGGTATAATCTCTGTAGATGGAGAAGATGTTACTCATATTAAAGGCAACAAAAGAAGGGAACTGCTTGCTAAATGCGGTTTTTTATTTCAAGCTGGAGCTTTATTTGACTCGCTAACAGTCCAAGAAAACATAGTTTTTTTTGCTGAAAAAGTGCGAAAGCTTTCTATAGTTGAAAAAAAGGAATTGGCTGAGGCAAAACTGAATTCCGTTGGCTTGTCTGGTGATATATTAAACATGTTACCATCCGAGCTTTCTGGTGGGATGCAAAAACGTGTGTCTTTAGCTAGGGCTATATGTGCAGATCCTGAAATTATATTTTTTGATGAACCTACTACAGGTTTAGATCCTATCATGGCTAATGTAATAAATGATCTAATAATAAAAGTACGTGATGAGTTGGGGGCAACAACTATAACCATCACGCATGATATGCAAAGCGCTATTACTATTGCTACAGAAGTCGCTATGTTATACGAAGGAAAAATACTATGGCATGGTCCAAAAAAAGATGTAGCAAAAAGCAAAAATCCGTACCTACACCAGTTTATCAATGGCTTGGTTGAAGGTCCGATATCGGTAAATGTGTAAATCCGATTCCATTTATTCCTTTTAGATGGATGATTCCTAGTGTATAAACTACAACAGTTATGTAAAAATCCTATAGAGCTCAATTTGCATCTTGATAACTCCTAAACACAACTGCTATAATGCATTATTATTTATATAATTGTTATATGTCAGATAAAAATAAAACACCTGTTACAGAAGATAATGGAACTACTCGTAGAGATTTCATGGTTCTAACGGCTAGCAGCATGGCTGCAGTTGGTGGTATGTGCGCTGCATGGCCATTATTAGACTCGCTTAACCCCTCCCAAGATGTATTGGCAGTTTCCTCTATTGAAGTAGATATAGCTCATTTGCAGCCTGGTCAAAGCATGACTGTGAAATGGCGTGGAAAGCCTGTTTTTATACGTTATAGAACAGATAAAGAAATCGAGGAAGCTAGGTCTGTTAAAATGTCTGAGTTAAAAGACCCTCAGGAGGATTCAGCAAGAGTTTTGCCTGGTCATGAAAAATTTCTTGTGATGATAGGTATTTGTACGCATTTAGGTTGTGTTCCTATTGGTGGGCAGGGGGAATATGATGGGTGGCTTTGTCCTTGTCATGGTTCGCACTATGATTCTTCTGGTAGAATTAGGAAGGGTCCAGCTCCAGCTAATTTGGAGGTTCCGCATTATGAATTCCTTAGTGATACAAAAATAAAAATTGGTTGATTGAACTATGGCTGAAAAGAAGAAAGATCAGAAAAAGCTTCATCCTGTGGTGAAGACCAGAGGACCAGTAAAGAGTAAAATAGGTTCCAAGGCAGGAAGTGGTAGTAAAACGACACCAATTCCCCATGATATGAGCATAGTATCTATGGAAGAAAGTAATGAAATATTGCATCGTGATAATACTAGCATAATATCAATGGAAGAAAGCAAATCGATACTCAAAATGCCAAGTCCTTCAAGTTCTATAATCGACTGGATAGAATATAGGTTGCCAATTTTTTCATTTTTAGGACATTTGAGAGATTATCAAACTCCAAAAAACTTGAGCTATTGGTGGAGCCTTGGTTCTATAGCTGGTATTGCTTTGGTAGTGCAAATTATTACAGGTATAGTTCTTGCAATGCATTATACACCTCATGTAGATCATGCTTTTGATAGTGTTGAGCGTATCATGCGAGATGTTAATTATGGTTGGCTAATCAGATATATGCATGCTGTTGGCGCTTCTACTTTTTTTGCGGCGATTTATTTGCATATTTTCAAGGCTCTATATTACGGTTCGTATAAACATCCACGAGAATTGTTATGGTTTTTTGGCATAATAATATTTCTTGTAATGATGGCTACAGCTTTTATGGGATATGTTCTCCCATGGGGGCAAATGAGTTACTGGGGAGCTACTGTAATTACCAATCTATTCTCAGCAATTCCTTTGGTAGGCGAAAGCATAGTAACCTGGCTTTGGGGAGGATTTTCTGTAGATAATCCAACTCTTAATAGATTTTTCTCCTTGCATTATTTGCTTCCATTCCTTATTGTTGGCCTAGTGATATTTCATCTTGTAGCCCTTCATGTTCATGGTTCTAATAATCCTAAAGGTATAGATCTTAAGCCTGGTAAGGACACTATAGATTTCCACCCATATTATACAATAAAAGATTTCGTAGGATTTGGTGTATATTTTCTAATATTTGCATTTTTTATCTTCTATGAACCAAATTATTTAGGGCATCCTGATAATTATATACCAGCTAATCCTTTAGTAACCCCTGCTCATATTGTTCCAGAATGGTATTTTCTACCTTTCTATGCAATACTTCGGGCTGTTCCATCAAAATTAGGTGGTGTTGTCTTAATGATATCAGCTATTTTGATATTATTCTTTTTACCTTGGTTAGATCGTTCTAAAGTAAGAAGCAGTTGTTATAGGCCATGGAACAAAATTGCATTATATATTTTTGTAATAGATTGCTTGGTGCTTGGATATGTTGGTGGCAAGCCTCCAGAAGAACCATTTCTTACAGTAAGCAGAGTTGCTGCTGCCTATTATTTTTTCCATTTTTTGATTTTGGTGCCGTTTATTGCAAAATACGAAAAACCGCTTCCATTGCCTAAATCTTTGGATGAGTGAGGTATTATAAATGTTAAGGAAAATCTTGTATCAAGGTCATAAATTAAATTTGAATTCTGCAAAGGATCACTTACAGTTGCTAGAGGATGATGGTAGTGATTATACTAAATCTAGTGATAATAAAAAATCAAATATTTCAACCTCGTCTAAATTAAGTCTATCTTCTAAGATTTGCGTTGTGGCATTATACTCGTTAATATTGCTCATAATTCCTGCCATTGTTTTTGCAAACGAGGCGATACCACCTAAGAAGATGCAATGGCCCTTTGAAGGAGCTTTTGGTGTAGTAGATCGTCAAGCTGCACAACGTGGCTTTCAAGTTTATAAAGAAGTATGCTCAACCTGTCATGCACTTAAACATTTATATTACCGCAACCTTAAAGATATTGGTTTTTCTGAAGCTGAGATAAAAGAAATTGCTAAAAACTATACTATTATAGATGGTCCAAATGAAGAAGGGGAAATGTTTGAAAGACCTGCTATTCTATCTGACCATTTTGTATCACCATATAAAAACGATCAAGCTGCTAGAGCTGCTAATAATGGTGGACTGCCAGTGGATTTATCACTTATCGTAAAAGCAAGGCATGATGGGGCAAATTATGTATATTCAATACTTACAGGATATGAACCTGCGCCTCAGGGTTTTAAACTGAATCCTGGTTCTGAATATAATAGATATTTTGCTGGTCACCAAATTGCTATGCCTCCTCCTTTAGTTAGTGATGGGCAAGTAGCTTACGAAGATGGAACAAACGCTACTATAGATCAAATGGCGCATGATCTTGTAGTATTTCTTCAATGGGCAGCAGAGCCAGAAATGGAGCATAGAAAATCTATGGGTTTGAAGGTCTTGATGTTCTTGTCAGTTTTTACAGTGGTTTTCTATATAGCGAAAAAGCGGGTTTGGTCTAGAGTAAGGTAACCTTCCTTATCCCATTTTGTCTTGGTAAACCAGAGTCATAATGACTAACTCATGTAGTCTGGTTGCTGAATATATATCTTGTCATAAGCTTTCCGGGAGAACTTTATGTTGACTATGTAAGCCATTCGTAAGTTCTATTCATTCTATGTTATGGATTGCTTCGCTTACGCTCACGATGACGATCATTCTAGATCCTAGCTTTCCTACACATTATACCAATAGTCAATTGATTGACACGTTACCAGCATTTCCATGGCAAATAATATATCTATATACGCCTAGCAATGCCTCATATTTTTTATAAACAGCATTGATTTTAAAACTAGGTCATGTTAGCATGTACAGGAAATATGTACAGAGGTGAAAGGTGAGGGAAGTTAGCTATACTGAGTTTAGAAAAAATCTAAGCTCTATAATGGAGGAAGTGGAGGCAAATAAGATGGCTTATCGTATTAAAAGGAGAAACTACCCAAACATGGTTCTGATTACAGAGCAAGAATATAATTCTTTGGTGGAAACACTATATCTATTATCTACACCAGCAAATGCAGCAGCTCTTTATGAGTCAATAAGACAAGCGAAGAAAGGTGAAGTTGAGGAGTATAATTTTGATGATTAAGATTGAATGGTCGAAGAAGGCGATCAAAGAGATCTTATATTGGAAACAGCATGATATTAAAATATATAAAAAAATTCAGCAATTGATAGAAGATATAATTCATGACCCATTTAACGGTCTTGGCAAACCAGAGCCTTTAAAACACAAGTTACAAGGTTTATGGTCAAGGCGAATCACATTTTATCATAGATTAGTATATTCAGTTGAAAATAATATAGTTACGATTTACCAATGTAAATTTCATTATGATTTTGAATCAATAAACTAGTCATCAAATATACATAAACTATAAAACTAAATCTAATATATCCACAAAACTTGACCTTTGGATTTTATCTCCTTATTATCATGATGTTATTTCAAAAAAAGGGGCCTTATGAAACAGATTGGTGATATTTCAAAAATAATACATAGAGAAGGTTATATCTTTATAATAGGATTTGCTATTATAACTTTTATCCTTTCTTCTTTCAGTAGTACGCTAGGATTTGTTGGTATTGTAATGACAATCTGGTGTGCATATTTTTTCCGCAATCCAGAGCGTTATACACCTATTATAGAGGACGCAGTGATATCAGCTGCTGATGGTGTTGTGCAATCTATTACTGAAGCTGTGCCTCCATCTGAGCTTGGGTTGGGTTCTGCTGAAATGCTTAGAATAAGCGTGTTTCTTAATGTGTTTAATGTGCATGTGAACCGTATTCCTGTTGATGGAAAAATTGTAGCGCTACATTATAATCCAGGGAAATTTTTAAATGCTTCATTAGATAAGGCAAGTATTTATAACGAGCGTCAATCAATATTGATACATACTCCATCAGGTGCTAAAGTAGCCTGCGTTCAAATAGCTGGACTAATAGCAAGGCGTATAGTATGCGATTTAGAGGAAGGTGAGGAAGTTAAAGCGGGAAGCCGTTTCGGTATTATCAGATTTGGGAGTAGGGTAGATGTGTATTTGCCACGCAAAACCGTTCCTTTAGTTTCTGTAGGGCAAATTTCTGTCGGTGGGGAGACTGTTCTTGCTAATTTGAAGCAAGGTACGAAAGTATCTGGGCCTAAATTTGAGGTAAGGTAATCTTCCAGTCCATTTTTGATTCACATGTTGTCGAACTTCAGCATCTCGGAGCTGCACGTATTGAGTATACGCTTACGTTCCTCGAGCATTCGTTCTCCTCATGGATAATCTAAAACTGAACATGGCATGAACCATCATCTATTAATTTTGAACTGATATTATTATGGCACTAAAAATGCGTACTACAAAACTAAAAAAAACCCTATCGTTTATTAAGCTACTGCCTAATTTAATTACTTTGTCAGCTCTTGTAGTTGGGATGAATTCTATTAGATTTGCTTTAGATGGCAGATGGGATTGGTCTGTGTTATGTATTATTATTGCTGCATTTTTAGATGCTGCTGATGGCAGAGTGGCTAGGATGCTCAATGCTACTAGCGTATTTGGAGCTGAGCTAGACTCATTGAGTGATTTTGCAAATTTTGGGATCGCTCCAGCTTTAATGGCATATTTATGGGCATATCAAAGATTTGAGTTTAAGCTTTTTGCTTGGTCAGCTATGTTACTATTTGTTATATGTATGGTAATAAGGCTAGCAAGATTTAATGTTGGAGCAGCTAATCCAAATTTAAATCCTAAACTAAAAGTCTTTTTTATGGGCGTCCCAGCGCCTGTTGGGGCAATATT
>CAZIGS010000051.1:0-7469 GCA_964538645.1 uncultured Rickettsiaceae bacterium | reverse complement strand
CCAGAAAAACCAAGCTCCTTCTCTGCGCCCATTTCAGCAGGAAGACCATGGCAGTCCCATCCAAAACGACGCTCTACTTTTTTTCCTCTAGTAGTTTGATATCTTGCGTAAGTATCTTTAATAAAACCTGTCAGCAAATGCCCATAATGTGGAAGTCCATTAGCAAAAGGAGGTCCATCATAAAATACAAAATCATCCGCCCCATCTCTATTATCTATAGATTGCTGAAAACTATTCTGTTTTTTCCAATAAGATAAAACCTCTTTCTCTATATCAGAAAAATTAGGATTTGGATTTATATCTGGGTATAGTTTTTTTGACATAGTTTTTCTCTTCTTCGTCATTGCGAGGGGCATCAAAGATGCGATGCAGCAATCCATTAGTTATCATGGATTCCTTCGTCATTGCGCTTCTCACAATGACGGCCTCGAAAATATACACTATACCAAAAACTTAGTCATCTGAATTTTAAGACTATTCTATGCATTTTCATATAAAAACTTTTGATACTATAGCAAAAATTGGCAACAAAATCCCACAAGCTATAAGCATATAAGTGAAAAACCCAGGCATTTTAACATTATGCTGGGTAAGAACTGATTTAACCATGTAGTTTGGACTATTTCCAATATATGACAAAGCCCCAAAATAAACAGAACTTGTAGATATTGCGACTAGTGTTTTACTCATCGCGCCACTCAATATTTCTGGAGGCACACCGACTGAAGAGAACAATACTAGATATGTAGGAGCATTATCCAAAAATACTGAGAATATTCCTGAAAGCCAAAAATAAGCCTCGTTTTTTGAAATTATATCATTATCAAGCAATCTAATAATATAGCCCAATGGTCCATCTTTACCTTGCTCAAGCATTATCATAAGGGGATAAATTGTTACGATCACCCCGAAGAATACTTTAGCCACTTCACCTATAGGGTGAAGATAGTCTTCTCTTTTATTAGAGCTGAACAAATATGATATTAAACCTATAAGAACCAGGCAAATATCTCGCACAGTGTCTTTTAAAAATATCTCGATATATTTAAATTTAAAACTAACATCTATACCCCACCATTCTATAAATAATAAAATTGTTGGGATTAAAATCGCAAAAATAACATTTAACCATCCGTTTATAACAAATGCTTTTGGAGCTTCAGATGCAGCTGCTTCACGTCTATAAACAAAAGATTCGTAAATATAAAAAAGCACCAACAAAACTAAACTTACGAAAATCGTCGGCGCAAACAAATGTTCTGTAGCCCATAGAAATGGTATTCCATTAACATAACCTAGAAATATCGGAGGATCACCTAAAGTACTAAAACAACCACCAATATTAGAAACCAAGAAAATGAAAAAAATAAAAATATGAGATTTGTATTTCCTATTTTTATTCATTTCAATTATAGGCCTAATTAGAACAGAACTAGCACCCATAGTACCCATCACACTACCAGCTAATGTACCGAATGAAAGTATCATTGTGTTAGATAATGGTGTACCATTAAATGGTAGTACTATATTTATGTTACTACTAACTATATATAATGACCCTACCATTGCCAAAAATGGTATATAATCATGTATCATACATTGTAAAAAAACATACAAGGTAGATTCTGAGCCATAAATATAATAATACGGTAATAGAAATGATAAAGACAAACCAAAAATAATTTTCCCAAAATGATTATGCCAAATTTTGGGTATCAAAATAGGTGCTATAGTTAATGCAATTAGCACCAAACAAAATGGCACTCCCCAGTATATATTGTTGATATGTAGCATCAAATCTCTCTAGCGATAATAGTGTTATTCATTATACCCGCTAAATACACTAATCCATAAAACAAATTAATAATGCTATTGATTTATTTACTTCTAAAACCAGAAATCACTCTGATACTGACATTTTTATGACAATATGATCAGAATTTACCTTAAGAAAACAACCTTAAAATAGGTATATCTTCAAGCTTAGGCAATTTCAATTTTTGAGCAATTTTTACAACTTTATTCAATGCATCATCAATATAACCATCTACATCCGGCTTATCGTCCAGATAATGTTTAATTGCCATAGTATATACACTTGAAAGTAGAAATCTTTTACTATAATAATTCATGTCTAACGATTTATCGCCAGCTGCTTTCCATATAACATCACTCGTATTCCATACTGCTTTAGGGACATCTGATATATGCTTTAGACTAAGGTAAAATTCCTTTAGATGCTGATGCATTTTTCTTCCACCAGAAATTTCCTTGATTCGGCATTTAAGCATTAATCCAATATGCCCTCTAACGCTTTCTCCTTCCTTTTTCTTGCCTATTTTTTGAAGCATTTTTATATCTTCTTGATTCTCAAAATATTTAACTATTTCGGATATATCATTAAACAGAAGTCTGTAACGAATTCTATCTTGCCACAGCGATTCTGATACATCAGCCATAACTCTCTCTAACCAACCTTCTGCAGATACAAATGGCACCAATTCTTCTATGAATTGTGTTCTTTGTTGTTCTAGATTTTTCATATTATTACCTTAATTACCAAGAAATATCCTCATTCGTATCGCAATGACGTATTATGTGTTATCCCCTTCAATTTATACAATATCTCAAGCGCTTCCTTGGGAGAAAGTTCATCGGGTTTGATATCTGCTATTGCTTTTTCTAACTTAACACCTAGGTCATCCTCGGGCTTTACACTAGGGCCCATTTTATGGTTTTGCATCTTAGGCTCGGTTTCCAAAAATGAAGGCTCTGAATACTCAAACAAACTATAGTTATTCTCGATCAAACTATCCATATTTTTTTGACTTGTTTTGCTATTTTTTTCTAAATTTTTTAGCACTTCATATGCACGTTTTATGACAGATTTTGGAATGCCAGCAAGTTCTGCGACATGTATACCATAAGATTTGTCAGCAATACCTGGTATAATTTTATGCAAAAATAATACCCCCCCTTTTTCCTCCTTAATACTGATAGTATAATTTTTCAGTGCTACCAAAGCTCCAGACAATGCTGTTAATTCATGATAGTGAGTTGCAAACAAACTTCTACATTTGAGTATATTATGAATATGCTCTAAACACCCCCAAGCTATAGAAACACCGTCATATGTAGAAGTCCCACGCCCAATTTCATCCAATATAATGAAAGAATTGCTAGTGGATTGCGCAAGAATTGTTGCAGTTTCAAGCATCTCCACCATAAAGGTTGATTGCCCCTTAGCTAAATCATCAGAGGCTCCAATTCTACTAAATAATCTATCCACAATTCCTATTTTTGCATAAGCAGCAGGTACAAATGACCCAATTTGCGCTAGTATAATCATAAGAGCATTTTGCCTTAAAAAAGTGCTTTTTCCAGCCATATTAGGGCCTGTAATTAGCCACAATCTCTGATTATGATTTAAATCACAATTATTTGGAACAAAATTTGATAGATTTTGTTCCACGGTAACATGCCTTCCATTTTCGATGAAAAAATTTGTAGATTCTTCCATCATGGGCCTAACATAATTCTGCTCCTTAGCCAAATGAGCAAAGCTACAATAGACATCAAAAATACTAAGATTATGAGCCAACTCTCTTATAGGAATAGCCAACTTCATAATATCACCACATAAATCCCAAAATATTTCCTGCTCAAGAACTATCGCGAGCTTTTCTGCATTCATAATATCTACCTCAAGATTACGCAATCTTTCAGTAGTAAATCTTACAGACGAAGCTATAGTTTGTTTGTGGATAAATTCACTATCTGCCATTTTACTGAGATTTTTAGGCGTAACTTCTATAAAAATTCCTATCAAATTATTTTTACAGATTTTGAGATTTTCTACTCCAGTTTTTGCTTGATATTCAAGCTTTAAGCCCTCTATAATTTCATTATTATTTTCTAGCAAATCATATAATTCTGTAAGTCTGGCACTATAGGATTTCTTGATAAATCCACCTTCCATCAATGAGTTTGGAGAATCAGGTCTAATTATGCTTTCAATTTTACTACTAATTTCATCAAAATCATGTAGTTCATTTGGCAATAACAGTTCTTTCATTGTAACATATAATTTTTTAGAAGCTTCCAAAGCAGTATGAAGGGCTAGTAAATCCCTAGGAATGCATTTTTTCATAGATATACGCATGATAATACGCTCTATATCTGATATTTCTCTAAAAACAGAACGTGCATACTCAACAATTCCAAAATTAGACAACAGAAACTCTACTGCCTCATGTCGTGCATTTATTGCTTTTAAATCGGTCAAAGGAGAGCATAGATAGCTATAGAGCAGCCTTGAGCCAGATTTAGTTATTGTATGATTAATCGATGATAATAAGCTTCCTTTGTAATGGCCGGATATAGTATGGCTTAACTCAAGATTACGCCTTGTAGAAACATCCATTATCATGAAATTTTTATGATTCACAATATGTGGCAATGATAAATCTGGTAGAATATTTTTTTGAGTAATATTCACATATTCTAATATTGCGCCCACACTCGACACCAGCGCATCATTCAATGCGCCTATTGCTGTGTAGGAATGTATATTATAAAACCGTTCTATAACTCTCTGGTTTTTTGCAATCGCAAAATAACTATCTACCTGAATTACCTGCTTAGATCTATAATTTGCTAGAGTAGATCGCAGTTCTACATCATTTGAATCTGTTTCGGAAATAATAATTTCTTTGGGATTAAGCTTGGCGAGTTCAGAGGGAAAATTCTCTAAATCTACTAAAGTTACCTTGAACTCTGCTGTACTTATATCCAAATATGATATTCCTATTCCTTCTTTAGAACGTTTAATACTAACCAAATAATTGGGGCTGTGATCGCGTAATATAGACTCTTCAATAATAGTACCAGGAGTTATGATACGGACTACATCTCTTTTTACAACAGCCTTGTACCCACGTTTTTTTGCCTCTAGAGGAGATTCGAGCTGTTCACAAATTGCTACAATATAGCCTTCTTCAATAAGCTTATGTAGATAAGACTCGACAGCATGATGTGGCACACCACACATTTGCAAATCATTTTCCCCATGTTTTCCACGCTTAGCTAAAGCAAGCCCTAAAACTTTGCTTGCAACTATAGCATCATCAAAAAACAACTCGTAAAAATCACCCATACGAAACAAAACCAAGCTATTTTGATGCCCGAATTTTATATCCAAATATTGTTGCATCATGGGCGTTGCAACATCATAATCATATTTCTTTTTAAACTCAGTGATGTCCAACATATTTCAAAACTAATTCCTTTATTTGAGATTCTTCAACATTTTTAATTGCTAGTAATTTTATAGGCTGATTATGCCCTTTTATTACCTCTAACTGGTCTTGCCTAAAGCCCCATATTTTAGCAAGCATTTTTATTATTGCTATATTTGCTTTTCCAGCTTCTGCTATTTCCCCTATCATTATTTTTAAAAAAAACCTACCTTCTATTTCTACAAAGCTTTCTATTCTACTGAATTTAGCAGCCGCTTTCACCTTAAGATATATTGTAGCCGTTTTACTGAAGCTCGAATAAGAGTAATACATCTTTAAACCTTGAATGTTGATTTAAGCATCAATTATGTTTATAACTATATTATTAGACCTATTAATTAAATGGCACTCATGCATCGTCTAACTATATTGCTCACTATTATCCTCTATTCTGCATCGTCATTTGCAGTTAACGATAAAGAATTAGCTCAATCGGTTAAATGTGTCAATTTTTTCCGCTACTATGAAAGAAAATTCAATCTTCCAGAAGACACGCTCTATTCAATTAGCCTAAATGAAACAGGAAAAATACATAGTGAGAAGAAAATTAAAATTTCTTGGCCTTGGACTGTAAATGTTGAGGGAGTGGGCTTTTATTTTGACACACAAAAAGAAGCTGTAGATTTCGTAAAAAAACAATTGCGAGAAGGGAAGGAGTCTATTGATATAGGATGTATGCAGGTGAATTTAAAACATCACCCTGAGGCTTTTGAATCAGTAGAGCAGGCATTCAGTCCAAGACATAACATAGGGTATGCTGCGGGTTTTCTACGTAGCAAATACGAGCAATTAGGGACTTGGAGTTCAGCTATTGCTCATTATCATTCTGCCACCCATCATCTTGGAGAAAAATATAAAAAAAACGTTGTGAAAATCGCTCAAAATATAGATCATTATAAATCAGCTTTTAAGAGAAATAACGTACCGCCACGAATAGACAGAAATAATAATCGTAAGCTCGCTTTTGCAGGGCAAAACCACATCAACAAACCTGCTTTTGCTTCTCGTAAGGACAAACGCTACAGAAGCAATATGATGATATATGTACCTAATAAGCACAGGACGTCATGATGGTTCAATATTCGTTATCTCAATACGTCATTGCGAAGAATACTGAAAGCAGGACATGGCAATCTATTGCGATTGAAGATTTGTGTAGTTTTTATGGATCGCTTGGTAGCATAAGGATTCTCGCAATGACAGGAAGGTTCACACTTCTATGATCTCCCTTGAAAATCTATCTCATGAAATTAACGGAAAGAAATTATTCAGCAATATATCGCTATCTGTATTCCCAAATGCAATCGTAAAAGTTACCGGCAATAATGGTTCTGGCAAAACAACTTTTTTGAGAATCTTGGCAGGTATACAAACTCAAAAATCTGGCGTGATTTTCACTAATATAGAAAAAATAGCATATATAGGCCATAATATAGCAATAAAAGATGATTTAACTGTACTCGAGCAGCTAGAGTTTTGGGCATCTATTACAGGCGACGAAATACTAATACCAGCAGCTGTAAGATATATGAAAATTGAAGATATTATAGAGGATTATTGCTATAGCCTATCGGCTGGAAATAAACAAAAAGTAGCTATAGCGAGACTTTTAGTATCTGATGCAAAAATATGGGTATTGGATGAAGTAGACAACTCTCTAGATACAAAGAATATGGAGCTACTAAAAAATCTAATCATATCCAAAACCAGTAATGGAGGCATTGTTTTTTATAGCTCTCATACAGATCATTTGCCCTCTTCTTTTACTATTGATATAGGTGGGTAAAATGATATATAAATTACTCAAATTTGAATTACTGATAATGAATAGAAGCTACCATTTAATGCGGAATAATATTTATATGCTGCTGCTTTCATCCTTAGTATTTTCCATGGTACTACCAGAGGAGTTTCTAAGTCAGCCTATAAAGATGCTTATGTGTTTTTTTGGGGTTATTTTCGCTTCCTTAACAGTGCCACATTATCTAGTAAAAATTGATATGCAGGATGGTTTTTTGGAAACATTAATATCCACAACATCTTGCTTGAAAATATTTACAGCAAAATATCTCGCTTTAACACTTAGTCTCTGGGTTAGTAGCATTTTTACTATGTGCATTGTTTCCATATTCTTTGCTTTTTCTACCTTCGAGATTTTGTATTTATTGCTTC
>CAZIGS010000050.1:0-7478 GCA_964538645.1 uncultured Rickettsiaceae bacterium | reverse complement strand
ACCTATATTTAAATTAAATTTAACACTACACTCCAATTCGTAGCAAAAGATTTCATGTTTTACAACTAATTTATTCAAAAATAATAAAAAATATATAGGAAAGGGGAAATTACACCTCTAAAACCTTCATGTGGCCATGCTTCGCCCAATCTATAATTTTTGCATCGCTAGTTAAAAGAGTGGCCCCATAGCAAATAGTAGTTGAGGCTATTATTCTATCTGCAGGATCATCTGGAAAATCACTACCAAGGCTTATGCTCTGCGATGCTATTTGTGGAGTAATGTCTACAACAGTAAGACCTCTCATATAAGCTATAGATTCTAGAAATTTATCAATAGGTTCAAAAATCCCAAGTCTATTGTTTAATCTAAGTGTAGCAATTTCTAATAAAGTTATTGAAGAAATTAGCACCTCACCATTATCTAACTTAGAATATATTTTATTCTTAATAGTATTTGATAACTTCGCAGGCTGAGTAGTAAGAGGAATTATTACATTAGTGTCAAGCACTATAAGATTACTCATTCTCTTTATCCCATTTTGCTAGCCATTTCTCTTCCCAATCTTCACCCCAAGGAGAAAAATTCACTATATCACCTATAATCTCTGCTTTACCTTCAAATTTTCTTCTTATTTCCTCTTCTATACTTACCTTAGTCTGAAAAGGAATAACCTTGGCTACTACCTCGCCTCTTTTTGTAATTAATATTGGATTTCCATCTGTTTGCATTTTATCTATTACCTCCAAACAATGAGCTTTAAACTCACTTATAGCTATTTTTTTCATTATATCCCTCAATTTTGTCCATATGATTATATAAATGACCATCGATATAGTCAAATATATTCTCTAGCCTTTTTCTAACGACCATTATATGATCAAATAAAGAGACGAGGATTGAAGATATGGAAGGATTAGATAGACTTATTAAGCTAGAAAAAGATGCAAGAGATTTTGGGTTTGAATGGCCAGATATTGATATGATAATAGATCAGTCAATTAGTGAAGCAGAGGAAGTTCGAGAAGCAGCTCGCGAAAAAGATAAGGCTCATACACAAGAAGAAATTGGAGACCTCTTACATACAGCAATTTCCCTCTGTAGATTTGCTGGATATGATGTAAAAGATACTTTGGCTAAGACTGCCGATAAGTTTGAGAAGAGAATGAACGCACTAAAAGATGTCGCTCGCGAGCGAGGTTTTTCTTCATTACAAGGCCAGTCTACCGATTTCATGATGGGCCTATGGAGTGAAGCAAAAAAACGCAGCAATAAATAGTAGTATAAAATATCACATCCAAATATGTTGTATCGGCCTAAAATCTTGTAAAGCTTGTCATATTTTCTGAGTTATTATAGCATGGTAAAATAATATATTAAAAACATGTCATACTATAAGGTTACAGACGAAGTAGACGACTCTGAGGCTGCTATCTTAGATTTAGGCAATACTTCATTAATAAAATTATTACGCGAATATTTGGCCAAACGTCTTCTAGGAGCAGCTTTTAACGGCATCACACCAGAAGATATTGAGAGTATTATAACACAATTCCTACAATCTTCTGAACCAGATCCATCATTGCTTGAATTAGTTAATGAGTTTCTTGAATCAGAAGAATGTTCTCATGCCTTAGAAGATCTTGATGCAACACTATATTCGGCCAAAAAAAAGAAGCTTAAAGTTGCAATTTGTTCATTTGATAATATAAATCTTATCATGATACAAAATTTGCTACTAAGACTTAACCTTAAGAATAGGGATGGTGTTGCAATAATTACTGGACAGATCTCTAAAGATGAGTTAGGTGGCACTGACAAATTATCTATGGATCATATATATGGAGGATTATTAGAACTTTATCCTGATATTAAAGTAAAACCTCCATTACCAAATAGCAAAAAAAATCTTAGGCAAATCAGCATCATTAATAAGGAGGGCAAAAAGGAGAAAATATGGGTTCATAAAGATAAATTAGAACAAAAAATAAAAAATCTTTCCGTACTAAAAGAAACAAAGGATAAAGATCGTCTATATGAAATACTAGTAGAAAAACTAGATAATCTTAAAAAAAGCTTTACTATAACTATTAATGTAATACCAGATATATCTAATAATGAGCAACTAAAGCCTGAACCTCCACAAGACCAATTAGCCCCTACAAAAACTATAGATGCTAATAATGAGGCTTTAAAGAATGGAGAGCCAGATAAAACTATTAATTCTCCATCACAACAAACTGCTATAGAACCCCCTAACACTACACAAAATTCTGAAAACCATGCCATAAATATAGCAGAGTCAGCAAAAAAGGAACCTGTATCTATAGTTGAGTTAAAGCCTCAATTAGATCAAATAGCCTCCTCAGTTATAACACCCCAGCAATCCTCTAAGTCACAGACACAAGACGTAGAGCTAACTCCATCTTCAATAAATGCCGATGCAAATAAAACTGTTCCAACACCACAAAAAACATTACATCAAAGCAATGAGAATGATAGAAAAACAGTGCAAGAGTTGGTTTATCAAACAGCAGACAAAATCAAACATAGTTTAGAAGAGGGGATTAGAGAAATGCCTATTGTTCGGAGACCTGAAAAATTAACTTCTAAGGATATTCAAACTTCTATGGATAAAGATATTGATATACATACTGAGAGAAAGCTAAGATAACCTATTAACTGGAGAAAATTATGTCACAGAAGAAAATACAAGAATGGCTCAATGGTAATATAAACAATATTGATGCTTCTCCTTATAATATTGCAAACAGCATCATACCAAACATTATTAATGGTACAGGAAGAGAGGAATGCGTAACACCTTTGGCTAGAACAATTGCTCTTTCCATGGATAAAATCGGCCCTGATAGCGCAAAATGTCGCGCAATGGTTAATACACACGCAACAGCCTTAGAAACAGCAAAAACACCTGAGGATGTAATTAGATATAATAACAGTATACGTCAACAACATAAACATCAACATCCGCAGAAAACCCAAGTCCAAGTAGGTAAGTAACTCAAGCACAACATCTACTTGACCCTTAGGGAACTAACAGTGGTGCCGGTAAAGGGACTCGAACCCCCGACCCACACATTACGAATGTGTTGCTCTACCAACTGAGCTACACCGGCTTTACTAGTGTTACTTCACAATACTATTCACAAGATCTGAATATGCCCACCATAGTTTAATGTCAAATGGCAAAGATTCCCCTGCGTCAATTTTTTGCTTAATCTTCTCAACCCATGGCTTTCGCCCCATATAATGAACAATGAATGGCATAAATTCCTTATTATAATAACCCTGAATCCCAGCCCGCATATTCCATCTAGTAGAAATATATTTTATTCTATCACCCAAAGAAACATTTATGATATCTTGATCAAACCACCCTGGTTTAGGACATTTACTTTTCCAAAAACGCTCCGAAATAATATTTGTAGCATCATATTCTCTCATGTTTTTTAGATTCATTGTCATAACACCGGAATTAATATAAGACAAAGGGCTAACACCTAAACACCCCTCTCTCAATTTAGTAGCTTGAATTAGATCTGGATCCAGAGCGCCAGCAATAAATATATTATCAAAATTTTCTTCTTGCTTATATAATCTATACAAATCTCTCAGCACTATAATATCTACATCTAACACTGTAGATGAGTCTATCGTAGGCAAACCGTGATGCATAAGGGCTTTTATCAGCACTAATGGCGGCAATTGGGCTGCAGCAAGATTAAATAAATCTTTATTTTTCTCTACGACACTTTTAGGAAAAACATGAAACTCTATATTATAAGGCCTTATATATTGTAGCTGTTGCAATTTTTGTTTATTCAACTCTGACACTTCATCTCCGTCATACATCACAACGTGAAAATTATAATGATTATCAAAATCTGAGTTTAATAAAATTGAGGCTATGGTGGTAAGACCATATTTAGCATGAGGATCATTAAAGACAAAAGCTATTTCGGTATTTTTTGTTGGCGTAATACCAGATTCCTCAAAAACTTCTTTTTGAAACTTAGCTGCTAGTTTCAAATCTAGCTGTTTTGCTTCTGAATTTGAAGCTCTACCAAAATTATGTATTATACTCATTCTATATAGGGCATTAAGTCTGAGTTGCTTATATTTTGATTCTGCAAGTTTTGCTAATAAGACAAGCTCATCATCTTTCTTACCATTGATAAAGTCATATATTTCTCCTTGGTACCCTGAATTAGTAAATGTAACCTTCACCTCTTCTTCAAACCCATTAATTATTAGCCTTGCTAGATTTTGCGCATATGATTTTACATATAAAGTTTCTATAGCAGAACTAGCGTCTCTTATTGCTTTGTAAACAGATGCAGGTTCGTTCTTAATATCATTTATTTTCGCTAGACAGTCATAAGATTTTGCTACTATAAACTCTCTAATTCCTTCCTCTATTTGGAAATTGCAATATTTTTCTAGCGAAGCTAATTTTTCTTTATCTAAATTTGCAACTTGATTTATAGATTCTTCAAACGATTCTGCAAAAAATTCACTATATCTTATCAAACCATCCAGATGATGAAGCGGATAATTCTCATATTTATCATAATCAATGAGATTTTGCTTACTCTGAATCTCCATCAAAGAAATCTTGGCTCTCTTATTGCTTGCTAGGAACTTGCTCCATAAAATAACTATAGCAATAACCATGAGAACAGCAAAAATGATAGCTGCTATTGTGAGAAATTTTTGCCTATTCATAAATTGAACGCCATATATTTTTATATCAATGGTGATAATAATTCATATATTTTGGAAGTCAACAAAACTCAAATTAGCATTAAAATAATCTATTTAATCAACAAGATTCTTGCATTTATCTATTGATTCTGTTATACACATCGGTGGATGGGTGTCCGAGTGGTTTAAGGAACTAGTCTTGAAAACTGGCGTGCGGGCGACCGTACCGTGGGTTCGAATCCCACCCCATCCGCCATCCTACGCCAAAGCCCACGCAGGGCAGACCACAGACCTGACAACAAAGACTTCTATGGCATATCAGTGCCCGATGAAACCTTGGCCTAGGCGGACTGCTAAGACACAATATATTTCAAAAAATTTGGATGTAAGTAATTTAGAGTAAATTCAAAGGGCCGCTCAAATAGCAAACGATACTCAGGTTTTAATAAACAACGCTGGAACAGTAGGGTCTAATGGCTGTATTTACAACTATGATAAAAAAATAGCCCGCCAAGAAATGGAGGTCAATTATTTTGGCCCCTTCATCTCATGAATGAATTTTCAAAAAATCTTATTAAAAATGGCAACGGAGCAATAGTTAACATAATTTCTATTGGAGGACTATATCCTTCACCTCTACATGTTACTTATTGAGCCGCAAAAGCAGCTCTATATCCTGTAACACAAGCAGTTAGAATAGAAATGGCTATGCATTCACATGCTATTCCTCTTTTTGGCGTTTATCCAGGCCCTATTGACACTGATTTGTCGGAAGGGCTTGAAGTAAACAAGGAATCTCCTGCTAATTTAGCGCTGCGTGTTTTTGACGGCATGGAACAAGGTATTCTGGATATTACGACAGATGCTTTATCCGATAATTTTGAGAGTTATTTAAAGAAAGATTTCAAACCTATTGAAGCACTTAAGAAAGCATTTGCTAAAAATAATTGAATAGCAGCTTTAAAATGGGTCAGTCCCTTCCTCGAGTATATCAAGATATTTACGGTACACATATATCTTATCACGCTTTTTACTACTGATTTCCTCTAATATTTCAAGCTCTACCATCAGTTCTAAAGCACGCCTCGCAGTTGGGGCGGTTATTTTCAATTCTTTTGCAACTGTAGTCACATTCATTTGTGGTAATTTTTTCATATATTCTAGCACTTGCTCACAAGAAAATCTTGCCCTACCTAAAGCAGCTATTTTAGTAAGATCTTGCTTAAACAACTTGTTAATAAGGTTAGTCGTTTCAATTGCAAGAGTTGCAGATTTATGAACTCCTTCTAAAAAAAATTCCAACCATGTTTCCCACTTTCCATGAATACGCACCTCTTGTAGTAGATCATAGTAAATATGCTGGTTTTGCTTTAAATAAAGGCTTAAATATAGAACAGGTTCATCCAATATATGACTGTTACAAAGTAGTAATGTAATGAGCAATCTACCCAACCTACCATTACCATCCAGAAATGGATGAATTGTTTCAAATTGGACATGCGCAAGACCAGCTTTGATAAGTACTGGTAAACTATCATCATGCAAAAATTTTTCAAAATCAGATAAGCATTGATCCAAATGATCTAAAGGCGGAGGAACAAATAAAGCATTACCTGGCCTTGTACCACCAATCCAATTTTGAGATTTTCTAAACTCTCCAGGATACTTGTTAGAACCGCGACTGCCAGAAAGTAACATATGATGAATTTTTTTAAGTAACCTAAGAGAAAGAGGGAAATCATCTTTTAGCCTTTTTAGCCCATATGTAAGAGCTTTTACATAATTAGATACTTCTTCAACGTCCTCTAAAGAAACTTCATGCTTATGGTTATTCTCAAATAGCATCAAATCTGAAAACGAGCTTTGAGTGCCTTCAATTTGACTTGAAAGCAAAGCTTCTTTGCGAATATACATATAGATAAACAACGAAATATTAGGTATAGATTTGCAAATTGCATTTAGTTCAGCAATAGCTAAAGTAGCTTGCTCAAGATATGGATATAGATTAGTTAAATCCAAAGGAGGTTTAGGAGGTAATTTTGCTGGTATATATGCTTTAAAAGACTCACCTCCAGCCTTTTGTGCAACCCATGCTCCTATTCTTTGATTCATAACTTATCTTTTCTCAAGCTTCGCCACTAAGAAAAGATAGCACATTATCTTTTCTTAAGACTATAAGCATTCTAGTCGCAGACAACAGTATTTTACCCCACAAACATATACGAAACCTTGACGCAAGGAACCTAGTAAGGTTATATTCAAGACACAGTAAATGCCAAGGTAACCCCATGCAAACTCAACAATCTAGCTATATTTTAAATTTCATCACATGGCTTTTATCTTCTGTTTTTTACGCATTTCAGATGACTCTTAGAGTATTACCAGTAGTAATGATTGATTTTTTATCTAGAAGAGTTGGGCTTAATGCAGGAGAATTGGGCCTTCTTACAGGCATATATTATATTGGCTATTCTATGTCACATATACCTATAGGAATTTGCTTAGATAATTATTCATCCCGCTATACTATATTTATATCTATTCTCCTGTGTGTTTTAGGTATTTATCTTACAGCATTTGCAGAAGAAATGTGGGAGATTTTTCTATCTCGTTTTATAATAGGCGTTGGTTCTGTTGCAGGAATACTTGGGGCGGCTAAAATAGTAGTAGATTTTTATCCACAAAATTATGGGAGAATGCTAGGACTGACTGTTACAATAGGTGTATGCGGAGCATATTATGGAGCACAACCA
>CAZIGS010000049.1:0-7508 GCA_964538645.1 uncultured Rickettsiaceae bacterium | reverse complement strand
CCGAAATAAGATTGCCACGTCAGCCCTTCGGGCTTCCTTGCAATGACGAGTAAAGGATGAAGTAATACCCTTATACCCACCAATATGAGTTATGGTAAATAAAATTAATTTTAGAATATTTTGGACTAAGTATACCAAGTGATTAATTGCTATAAATAATATATCAGAGATAAATAGAAGTAATGCACTCAGGGATAAAAACTTGATAATTACTCCTATATAATTGATATTTTTTGCTGTAGCTTTTGAGTCTAAAAATCCAAGTCTGTAGCGTGCTTTTAGGCTATTATATTTTTTTATATCTCTATCCATATTCCACCCCCATAGCCTGATCCAAGATGTTTTTTGCCAGATATGCTTTTTATTGTAAAATACCCGATATTAAAGGAGAGTTTAGAGTCGTTGATGTCGATCTCTTTCGATATTTTGAAATGGTTTTTAACTATATTGCTAAATAATCCCATATAGCCCGGCTGAATCTCATTGATTGTTTGAATTAGCAATAGTATGTCAGTTTTAAGCTTTATACCGACGCAGTTTTCAAGCTGATATCCTAGCCTATTAGTTATTGGGTTATTGCCTATATATTTTGTTACTCCTATCCCACTATATTGGAAAATTTCAGTCTCTAATTTGTGTTTTTTTCGTGATATTTTTTTTGAAGAACCGAATATCGTTTCTATCGCAACCATATTTGATATTTTTCCCAGATTAAAATTAGGTTTTATTGTTATTACGTAATTGTCTTTTTGAAAAATTTTATATTTTAAAAATATTTTGGTATTTGAGTTGTAGGAGTATTTAAGTTTGCCAAAATATCCATCTATTCCATAACTAAATTTTTCGTTATGTCCATATTCTACACCTTGTCCTATATCAAATAATTTATAATCATAGTAGAGATACTGCTTTAGTAATTGTAGCTGTGCTATATGATTTTTGATGATCCCAATTCTATGATTTTTTGCCTCTTCAAGACGTAATTTATCCTCGTGGGTTTTGCTTCTATCTTTTGCCAAAGCCGTTTTGAGATTAATCTCATCGATGATTTTATATGATAAAATTATTTCCTTCTCAGCTGTGATGTATTTTTCATAATCTGCTTTGATATTTTTTGAAATATTATAGTTTGTACTGTCGAAATAATATTTCCATTTTCCAGGATTTGGTAGCCAAGGGTTTGCGTGGGTTTCTGTAGCCGTGATTGCGAGCGAATGCGAAGCAATCCACAAAATAGCGCCCCAAATCCATTGATATATGGATTGCTGCGTCGACCTTGCGGTCTCGTCGTAATGAGTATTATTCAAATATTCTCGCGGAACCAAGAGAGAATCCTCGATCCAATCCCTTGCTGTAGATTATAGTCGTCTAATGCTGGATTATAACTCTTTCTCTGGCGATTCACATAAGCTTCTACTATACCAATAGAAGAGGAGTATATTCCTGGATTATAATCTTCAGCAAAACCATGGAATATTTTAGGCTTTGCGATTCTCACTTGTTTTGCAAATTGTAGGCATGTCATTTCTTTTAAACCTTTTAGCATAGCGCCACCGCCAGTAAGTACTACGCGTCTAGATATTAGATAATCTATATTTACTTTGTCATACTCAGCTTTCAGTAATTCTAAAATCTCTTGAACTCGTGGATATATAACATTAGTTAAATCTCCTACTGTTATGTTGATCTCATTCCCGTCTCCATCATCAAGACTAATGGCATTAGTAGAAGTTAAGTAGCTATCGGAGCTATTACCATATAATATTTTTAATTTTTCTGCAGTGGAAAAATTAACGGAAAATGCTTTAGCTATGTCTGAAGTAATATGCCATCCACCGATTGGTATATAACCACTATACATCATCTTTCCTCCCAAAAATATCGCAAAGGAAGTGGTGCGTGCTCCACAATCTATAATTAATGAGCCGAGTTTTTTCTCGTCATCTGTAAGGCATGAAATTCCAGAAGCGTATATCGCCAAAACTACGCCATGAATTTCAAGCTGGCATTTAGATAAGCAATTAGCTAGGTTGATGAGAATATTAGAATTTGCTGCTATGACATGAATTCTTAGACTTAGTTCGCGGCTAATCATTCCTATTGGGTCATCAACTATATCACCTGAATCTATACTAAATTCTACAGGGAAGTAATGGATTATTTGTGCGTCTGCAACATTAAATCCTGCCAATGTTTTTTGAATTAGTTTTTGTACATCATTTTGAGAAATTTTACCATCACTAATCTTAGTTTTGTTGTTAAGATAATATGATTTGGTGCCATAACCAGAGAGAGAAATAGCGGCTTCGTTAATAGCCATGCCACATTCTTGCTCTAATGTATACACTGCTTGCAAAATGCTATTCTCAGCTTGAGTTAAATCTGTTACTACGCTAGATTTTATACCTTCCGAATAATGCAGATTTTGTCCTGTAACTTCTACATCCCCATTCTTTTCCATGAAAACTGCTATGGATGCTATTTTACTACTACCTATATCCATAGAAACAAAATTTGTAGGCTTGTTTTTCATTGCTATTTTTTAATATCATCTAAATATATATTACATTCAAACCCCTTTATATGCAAGGGAAGAACTAGTTCATACTTGAAATTCTCTCAGATTAGTAGTATTATTCCTGCTTATTAAATGATGTTTAAATATGATAGATAACAAAATTGCCGTTACCAGCTTTTATTCTTTTGTGCCTATTACAGAAATGGAAATTCTCATGCCGAAGCTACTTCTTACAGCTAAGAAAAAATCCTTAAGAGGTACTGTGCTTTTAGCTAAAGAGGGTTTCAATGGCTCTATTTCTGGTTCTAAAACAGATGTTGATTTATTGCTTGCTCAGCTTATTAAATTGACTAAAGCAGAAGATGTGAGTATTAAAACAAATTATTGTGAGATCCATCCTTTCCAGAAGTTTAAGGTAAAATTTAAGAAAGAAATAGTTGCGCTTGGTGTTGGGGATATAGATGTAAATGCAATGAAAGGCACCTATATTGAACCAAAAGATTGGGATGAATTTATAGCACAAGATGATGTGATATTAGTTGATACACGTAATGATTATGAAGTAGAGATAGGTACATTTAAAGGGGCGATTAATCCTTTTACTGAGACATTTAGAGAATTGCCAAAATGGGTAGAGCAAAATAAAAATTTGTTTGAAGGAAAAAAGATTGCTATGTGCTGTACAGGTGGTATTAGATGCGAAAAATCCACTGCTTATATGAAAACCCTTGGGTATCAAGAAGTATACCATCTTAAGGGTGGAATTTTGCAATATATTGAAGATACAAAAAATCCTAACGGTATATGGGATGGAGAATGTTTTGTATTTGATGATAGAAGGGCTGTAGACCGTGAATTAGCACCTGCTGAAGGTTATTGGTTGGAGAGAGGTTAGACTATATCGAGTCAGATTTCTTCAAGCTTCACAAAATCTATTCCACCATCTATGCCAGAATTAATTTTATGATTGGCAAAAATAGATGCAATGGAATCTACAAGCTCTTGTGGGAAATTATTTGTATGTTTTACATTAATGTACATATTAGATGCTTGTCTGTTTTTTTCACGTAATTCCACAGTTCCTTCAAGGATAAATTTGCCCAAATTTTGGTGACTAAGTTCGATTTGGAAGTTTATTATTTTTGCTTCAATTCTTACTTTCAAATTTGTAGATTGATCACTGCCTTCTATTTGGATAGGTATTGAATGCCATATTTCACGAGGTGCTACATTTATTTGCTCTAAAGTAGAACCTATTTCTGATAAATCGTTACTTAATGCAGTGAGTTTATTTCCTTTACTAGAAGCTTCGAAAGGTTCAACAATCTCTTCTTCAATCCATCTTGCTATATCTGAATCTGGGATATTTCTTGTTTGGTGAAATAATTTTGCCAAAGTGGCGCTATTATGTTGTTGTGTCAGAAGCTGTAGCAAATTTTTATAGTTATCAGCATTACCAATTCTTCTAGTTTCTGCTAATATTCTCTTTAATATATCTATATTGGATGTGATATTGTTCATTAAGCTGGATATGGATGTCCCTATAGATGTTACTTTATCTTGAGTTGGTATATCAATGAGTTTGAATAATATTTTTTGAGCTGGCTGAAAATCAGAGTTTGTCTGAAGATTTATAATTCCTATAGGAGAATTTATTGATAAGACACCATTATTATTACTTATGACGGTGCCAGATAATATATCCAATTGGTGCTTTTTTGTTTTAGCTGGTAGTATTTCTACTTTTACCAGGTTTCCAGGTTGTATATGTCCATATTTTAGTAAATTACGATTTGGAGACAGATAACTGAATTTAGCGTATATGGCAGGAGTTTCTTGAACTCCTGTATTATTTCCAGAGATTAATCCAGTAATGTAACGCATCAAAGATGTAGATGTGGTTTTTGTCTCAGATGATGTATCCTGATCTGTTGATGGTGCGGTTACTATATATGCTTTTGTTTCGCCATCTTCCATATAAGAAACTCTTGCTGTAACTGTATCTCCAACAGAGAGGTTAAATTTAGAGGATGATCTTATAAGGCCTTTATTTGTAGTTAAAATTACATCGCCCCCAGGTCTTATTTCTGAAACAGTTGCAGTTAGTAAAGAAGTATTTTGTACTTTACTGTTTAAATCTGCTAAATTGGAATTATTGGAATTTCGTATAGTGGCGGTGTTATTAAAAGACAAAGTTTTTTGTTTTGAACCGCTTACTAAATTTGTCATATGACTTAACCGCTAACTAATATAAATAATGCAAAATAAACATATTATAAGATTTTCATTCTTAAGTGTTTTTATCATAGTAATAGCCAATATTCTATTATATCGTCAGTTTATAATGGAAAATATCATACTACGTGAAATATTTAACAATGACAAACTTCTAGTAGAAGCATATCAAGATAGAGTTAGGCATTTATTGCCTGCAGTGATAAAAAAGCTGCGTATAAGTGAGGAGGAAAAACCATTTTCTAGTAATGAGTTTGAAAATTTTGTCAATATTACAGTTGACTTTTTTAAGTCTCCTGATTTATTGAAGGTGCAAATAATTGATTCTACAAAAAATGAGATTTTTTCTACTAATGATCTTAAGATAGAACATGATCATGATAAAGATTTCTATTGTTACATTATGGCTAAGCTGGATCGTTTGATTTTTAGAGATCTCGTGTCTGATGGTGTGTTGATTATTAGTGCAATTATAAAAAGCGAAAATACCGAAAATTGTAATTCGACGATCGCTATAGATCATATTCCCATTGTTGATAATAAAAATCAAATATTGGCTCAAATAGTTATTTATCGTAATATAACGAATTTATGGCACGATGCCAGAATGCTTGAGTTTAAGGTGTTTTTGGCATTTTTTATATTTTTCATGATATTATTCATAATTATATTTTATAATACTAGATATGCTCAGAATATTATCAATAAGCAAGTGCAAGCCAACAAAATGCTTGAGGAAGCCAAGCGTAAAGCCGAAAATGAAAGCGTCGCTAAAACATATCTTCTTGCTAATGTTAGTCATGAATTACGTACACCGCTTAATTCTATAATAGGTTTTTCTGAAATTATTCTATCTGACAAAGACAATAAAGAAAGCAACATGCAGCGTGTGCAATATGTATATGATGCGGGAAAGCATTTGCTTAGTGTAATAAATGATTTGTTAGATTATTTCAAAGTCACTGCTAAAAAGCTCAAAGTAGATATGATAGAAGTAGATATTAATAAGGTTATAACATCTAGTATGCGATTTCTAGAGCCTGATGTGAAGGCTGCTAAGATATCTTTAATAACAGATATTCCAGATGAGTCACTGATCATTAGAGCTGATCCTAAGCGTTTAAAACAAGCTTTATTGAATGTTCTTTCTAATGCGGTAAAATTCACTCCAGCAAATGGTAATATAACTGTTAATGTTACTAAAGTTTCAAAGAAAAAACGAGTTTATATTAGAATTATTGATACTGGAATTGGTATATCAAAAGAAAATCTACCTAAAGCATTGAGTTCTTTCGAACAGGTTGATAATAAGAAAAACAGGCGTTATGAAGGAACTGGACTTGGACTTCCCTTAACTAAAGAATTAGTGGAGCTTATGAAGGGAACATTCGATATATCGAGCGTTGCAGGTCAAGGAACAATAGTGACTTTGAGCTTTAAATACGAAGAGGAGTGAATATAATTTTATAAAGATTATTTTTCTTCCTTCAGATGTTGCCTATTATACAGATAATTGAACTCTGCTCCATATATAAAAATCATGTTAATTAGGTAAAAGAATAGCAAAGTAATGATAATGCTCCCCAAAGATCCATATACGATATTGAGCTGGTTATAATAAATAATATATCTTGATAATAAATTCCCAGAAACTATCCATAATACTACAGTAAACAATGCTCCTGGTATAATTTCCATGAGTGTAAGCTTTACATTAGGTATTACGTAATATAGAGAAGCAACAGTAGTAAAGAGAGACCCACATATCAAAATATATCTCCAATATTGAAGTATAGGGCTATATATATCTAGGATATGCTCGATATTGGGTATTTTTTTGAGTCCTATAGGTACAACAACGAGCAAAAACATTGCGAATGAAATGAGTAGGCTTATTGCTAAGAATTGCATTATGCTAAGTAATCTACGCCATAAATAAGGTGGTGGGGAGCTAATGTGATATACCCTGTTTAGAATAGTCCGCAATCCTTCTACAAAAGAGGAGGCTGTCCAAATACTACCTATAATAGCCAATGTCATAAGGCTTTGAGGTGGTACTTGCATAATTTCAGTGATTCGCTGTTTGATAGCAATGGTTGTAGTGTCTGGTAGGCTTGAAATTAGTAACGACATAAAATGTTCGCCCAATTCTGAAGCGCCCAAAAGGCTAGTTAATACTAAGAAAAAAACTAAGAATGGGAAAAGTGCGAATAATACCATGAAGGACATGTATCCTGCATGCTCTACCCCATCATGTTCTATTGTTCTGACAATAGCAAGATAACTGCATTTCAAGAACCTCATAATCCTTCTTTTCACTTTATTACATACCTTATTTGTTATTTATTAGTTTTCATATATATTTAAGTTTAATATAATACTGCCAAATCTCGTCTTTGCGAGGAGTGTCATAGACGCGACGTAGCTGAAGCCACTCCTGGCAATGACGATAACTGGATCACCACCCGAACGCATTAGCGTTCGCCCGTGATGACGAACTGGAATATAATACCAGGCTTGCTGTGTATATGTAATAAATTTTTACCAAAACTATGTTTTTTTCTTATAATATTGCTGTAGTAGTCATGGGCTTTATGAGCGGTATGACTTTGTTGCTTAGTGGCAATACAATGAATTTCTGGCTAACAACCTCTCATATTGACAAAACATCAATAGGTATTTTTGCTCTCATTTCTGCACCATATGCCATAAGTTTTATTTGGTCGCCAATATTAGATCGTGTAAAAATTCCATT
>CAZIGS010000048.1:0-7554 GCA_964538645.1 uncultured Rickettsiaceae bacterium | reverse complement strand
GAATTTTCCAGGATGTAATCTACTTGGCACCAAGAAATCCCGCGCCCCTTCCGGAGAACTAGCAGTCAAAATTGGTGTTTGGAATTCCATAAAGCCTTCTTTAGTCATTAAATGCCTAATCTCAGAAATAACTTTGGAACGCAAAACTATATTTTTGTGTAATTCCTCTCTTCTTAAATCAAGGAATCTATATTTCAGCCTTAGTTCTTCAGGACAATCAGTGTCAGTATTTACCTGAAATGGTATTTGATCTGCAGCTGATTCTAAAATATAGCTATCTGCTAATATTTCTATTTCTCCAGTAGCAAGATTTTTATTCACCGCTTCATTATTTCTAGCAAGCACCTTACCAACTACTGTAATAACACTTTCCAAACGCAACCTACTAGCTGAATCCAACATATCTTTATCTTTGTCTGAAAAGACTATTTGAGTGATCCCATAATGATCACGTAAATCAATAAATAAAAGCCCACCATGATCTCTTCTACTATGTATCCATCCTGATAGCTTTACTTGCTGTTCTATATATTTTTTTCCGAGTTCTCCACATGTATGTGTTCTATATTGATGCATAATTCAAATCCTATTATTTTTAGCTTGAATAATACAAATAAGTGATTGATTGGGCAAGTTTAAAATGATGCCGATAAAACGAATATACGTAGAGATTTTATAAATCCTAATCAATAAATCTTGACAGAGATTTAACTTTGGGTCACAAATAATCATGATAAAGCAACTTAAATATAGTGGTTCATCGTGGCACAATCATCAAGACAAGGTTCTATTACTCCTACTACTTTTAAGTGAGTTCATCAGCTTGCTCATAATATGTCTTTAATTCAGACTGAGCATGCTGAAATTGGTAGCTTAATATCAAGAGAGCAAACTGAAAAATCTAGATATCAAGCAACAACAGCAAGCACATCTGCATCATTAAGAGCTGCTACAGGTCAAGTAACAGATGCATGTAAGTCTATGGGAGCAGAAATGAGGATAACAGCTTTAACAACTTTGGTAACTAGTGAATTTGACTTAAGAATAGATAGATATACAACAAGAAGAAAGAGATTTAGAAGGAGAATGCACAGGTCTGCTTGCTGACTTGTAGGAGGTAAAAAATGACTCAGATAAATTATAATGAACGTTTAGATGATTATTGTAAAGATAATGATTACAAGAGCGTAAAAAAGCTTTTAAAAGAGCAAAATCATTCAAAAAATCCTGAATAATAAGCTGTTGGAGATATTGATTGATACTGATAAGTCTTATCCATTTACTGATGCTGTAAAAGCCATTGTAACACCATACTGGTCTGATGAAGAAGAGGACGAAGATGATGGAGAAGTATCAGAAAGGGAGGAAAATTTTGATGATGAGACATATGGATCGTTAGGTAATATAAATATTGACGATTATGTACTACAGCCGCCACCACCAGTTAGTAACACAGAATGGCCTGATCATTTACAACATTTTAGTCATCTTGGTGGAGTAGCACATGATCATACTACAGAAGGATGATAGGATTATAACTCATGATTTAAGCGTAGTGAGTCAATATGAACTGCCGATGATAATTAGCTAGATTTGGATTAGGAAGACATCCCCCAAGAAGATACGCAAAATTCTGGACATACCGAACTCAGAAGTGGAGAGGTTCTGCATCACCCCAAAGAAATGCACTGATTTAATTCATGATTTTTTAAGCACTTCAAGTATAGAAAACCATACTCAACTAGCAGATTTCGGTAATTCCATAATAAATGATGTCATTTCAGTATCTTTCGAAAATTCATTGCTAATTTTTCCATTTAGTAAGTTAATTATAGCCCTTGCCAATATATAGCGAAGTCCTGCAGATCTAGTAGGCTTTTTATTTGATACATTTTCATCTACTCGTGGCCCATCATCTGCAATAGACAATAAATAACTATCACCTTTAACCCGCAATTCTATATTGATTTTTCTTACATTTTTAGAGCGATATATAGAATTTTCTAGTAATTTAGTTAGAGCATGTTTAACCTTACTTTTGTCACTTATACATATTATTTTCCCTTCATCATACTCAAAACTATAGGCAATATTCATGTCAAATAGCTGATCAGCAAATTCAGAAATCATAGAACTAATCACTTCAACCAAATCAAATTCCTCTACATCTAATTCTACATAGCCAGAGCTAATCGTTGTAATTTCTATCGCATCATCAACCAATTTAGACAAATCCTCCGAAGCACGAATCAAGTCCTTAATACGATTCTTTTGTATAGTAGATAAATTTTCTACCTCATGAAATAAAAGCAGTTGAGATTGACCTATAATCGAGGTTAGAGGGTTTCTCAGCTCATAAGACATATTGGCTAAAAATTCTGATTTAATCTTATCAACATATATAAGAGCTTGATTCTTTTCCATCAAAGCATTTTGAACTATAACTGAATCTGTTACATCTAAATCAGAGACCATAATCCCACGATTTGGCAAGGGTGTCATAGATCTATGTATTATATTACCATTAAAACTCTTGATTGTTTGCTGCGCAGCAATCCTAGAAACCATCACCCTAGCAAATGCATCTCTTAATTCTTCCAATTCTATTTCAGTACTACATTCTCCTAATATCTTCTCTATTATATCTGATAAATTTACCTTTTGCCCTTCTAGCGCAGGATCTAAACCCCAGAATTTTGTCATACCTGCATTGATTAGCTCAAGATCCCCTGTTTCATTAAATACACATATACCTTCCTGTAGGTGATCTATAGTAAATTTTTGAACTGCAGTAAGAGTATGATTCAAACGTTCTAATGATAATTTTTCAGTAACATCTTCATAAGTAAAAAGCAGAGCATTTCCTGCATGAGGTATAACAACACATCTCAAACATTTACCATCAGGCAAATAAAACAGGTCCTCTCTTGGAGCAGTTAAGCTATGCGTAAGACTCGTGCGCTCTTTTTTAAACTTAGCATAATTATACTGTTCTGGTAACTTACGCCTAGTATATAAATGATCTAAAATTTCTTCATGTGTAGTTTCGTGACTTAAGAGATCTTCATCAGGTCCCCAAAACTTTACCAAAGCATTATTATAATATTTTAACTTGCCGTCTGCACCTATTATCATACATGCGTTAGAGGAACTTTCTAAAAGATTTTGGTGAGATAAAAGAACCTCTTGCAGCTCTTTTTGAATGAGATCCTTATTAGTAACATCCCATGCTACACTAACTACCATGCCATGCTGTACTAAAGGAATATCTGTAATTTGGTATATATATCTTTTACTTTCTACAATGATAGGCCTTTCACTTACCTTTGTGGCATTTTCTAAAAATGCCTTTTGCGCTGATAATATAGCTGATTTGTCAATTTCTAAAAGCTCCTGATCAAAAGGTTTTTGATAACCAAAAACTATATTAGAATATGCATTATTAAAATATACTATCTCCATATTTTTGTTCCTACTCCACACTGCTACAGGAATATTATCAAGCATGGTCCGTAGTTTTTCTTTTTCTTCCAAAACTTGCTTATATCCTACGCCCATATTTAGGTATTTGGCAAATTCATCAGAAATATCTATAAAAGTAATCACAATAATTTTAGATACTGGATTAGTAGTAATAATGACCTTGTAATATTTTTCTTTTATTTCTAAATCAAGACTTTTAGGAAAATTATTACCTTCTAGATTCTCAATAATTTTTTTTATAGATAATGTATCGCCATTACTAAGAATTTCCTCCTGTATTAATATCGATTCTATATCTCCAATTTCACTCATTTCTTTAGACATATATAGAATATTATTTGCCGGATAATATTCCATATAGCTATTGCCAAATATATGTTTCCTACTACGCTTATTAAGAAAGATCACCGTGATTGTTGTTAAATGAGCTATGACAGAGATAAAAATGGATAATATAAGATAAAGGGAATCAATATTATTCCACAAGGAATAGACCAAAAATATATTAGCTAAACAACATGATAAAAAATATGTTAGTATATTATGCGCTTTAAGTTGTTTAACTATAATATTCATTAAAAATCTTCAAATTACTGAAATAAGTGCCCATATTATCCCCAAATAGTTGTTGGATTTAAACCTTATTAAGCAATTTGATGGTAGATTAATTCTCAAAGTGATTATTTGCCACATTATAATTGCCAAAGATGCAAAACTAGCAATAATAAGCACCTCTATGTTATGCTTTGTCATCAAAAAACTGAGCATGACAAAACATAAAGCAGCAATAGCAAACGCACACAACCATATCTTATAATTCCTATTTTCTAAAAAGCGAGCTAGAGATTTCACATTTATTTTCTTATCATCTTTCAAATCCATAAAAGCATATATAGTGTCATAATATAACGTCCAAAAAATACATCCTAAATATAGTATTATCGAAGGTAAAGTAACTTCATGTTTTATATGAGCACTTGCTATAAGAACCCCAGTATTATATGTGATTCCTAAAAATAGCTGGGGCCAGAAAGTTATTCGTTTCATTAATGGATATATAACAAATAAAAAAGCAGATATAAAACCTAAAATTATAGCTTCTGTAGAAAGCTGAAATAATATAACCAACCCTATTATATTTAGAAAAACAAACAGCACTAAGGCTCTGGAGATAGAAATATCTCCAGCAGCTAAAGGTCGATTTTTTGTACGTTCTACTCGCTTATCTATATCCATATCCAAAAGATCATTGATTATGCAACCAGCACTTCTCATGACAAAGCTTCCTATAAAAAATAATATTATCAATCCGTAGTAATCTGTTATATTTCCAAACAAACCAACAGCCATTGCACATGGCAAAAACAATAAAATATATCCTGTCGGGTTAAAGAATCTAATTATGGAAAGATAGCGCTTCATGTTGATATATGATATGTTATTTATAGTTGGTTTATATTAAGCCGTCATTGCGAGAAGCCCGCCATGTCGACTCAGCAGTCCATAAATAAGAAATGGGTTGCTTTGTCAGCCCATAGCTTCCTAACAATGAAGATACACTATTCCACATAATTGTTACAAGAAAAACTCATATAAACAAGGGCTAAATAAATGGTTTATATGCCTCATTGGCCAAAGCCACTACAAACCAATAATTCTCGTGTGGATTTAGAACCTATGCGAATTTTAATGAATGCCCTATCTAATCCTCACCTAAAGCTTCCACCTATAATACATGTTGCAGGAACTAATGGAAAAGGTTCTACATGTGCTTATCTAAAAGCTATTTTTGAGAATGCTGGATATAGAGTACATATGTATACTTCACCTCATCTGCTACAATTTAATGAGAGAATAGTGCTTTCAGGATCTCCTATTTTTGATGATTATCTACATGAAATATGCGAGAAAGTGAGAAATATTTCTATAAAAAACAATCTAAATAATAGTTTTTTTGAAGCAACAACTGCAGCCGCTTTTATAGCATTTTCAGAAACTCCAGCTGATATATTGATTTTAGAAACAGGATTAGGTGGTAGGTTAGATGCAACAAATATAATTGAAGAACCTTTAGCTACCATTATTACTCCTATTTCATATGACCATATGGAGTATTTGGGTCCTACTCTTCCTATTATTGCTGGAGAAAAAGCTGGTATTATCAAGTCTAAAACATCTTGTATAATCAGCGCTCAAATTCCAGAAATATTTGATGTTCTCATTGCCAAATGCGAAGAAATGAAAGCACCCTTTATAGCATATGGATATGATTACATGATAGAAAAAAAGGCAAATGAGTTTGTGATAGAAGGACAGGATTTTCATGAAAATTTCCCCTTTCCAAAATTGCTTGGTGATCATCAAATATTAAATGCTAGCGCTGTAATAGCAGCTATTTTAAGCTATTGTTTTAGAGGGTTTAAAATTTCTAGAGATAATATAAAAGCAGGTCTACAAACTGTGGATTGGCCAGCAAGATTGCAAAAAATAAAATACAAGGGAAGAGATGTTATAATTGATGGAGCGCATAATACTGGAGGCGCGCAAGTATTATCGCTGTGGATAAAAGATAATCTTAACGGCACTAACGCTCTAATTCTTGGCATGACAAAAAATCGTGATGTTACATCATTTACAAGCTATTTTAAAGATATAGTAGATGTTATTTATTGCGTAAAAGTAATGTCCGAACCATCTAGTTATAGCACAGAAAAACTTAAAGATTTTATAGAGGTAAATTCGATAAAAACAGTCACATGCAAAAATCTAGAAGAAGCAATAATAAAAGCCACGTCTAGCGCTAAAAATGTAGTTGTTACAGGCTCCTTATTCTTAGCCAGTGATGTAATTAAGCTACAGAGCATCTAGAAATAGCCACAGCCAAGCCTTATTAATAACAGATTAATATGTTAACTTGATATAATATTAATCAATAGAAATTGAGGTTGTTATATGAGCGCCGTACCCGCTGAAGACAAAGAATTATCAACAAAACAACAAATTTACGCTGCGGCTTTGAGAGTCGATCCAGACTCAGCGGATCTAAAAAATATAACATTTCCTGAGAATGGAGAAATTCATATAAAATTTAGGTCTAAAGACCAATTGGATAGGTATAAAGCCCACTCTGAAAATTATAAAGGCGGCAAATATAAGGACTCAGCCTCGTATGATGACGACGAGCTTACTGCAAAAATAACTAAAGCAGCAAAAGAAAATGTGGATAGTAAATTTGCAGATAATGTAAAAAATACAAAAAATAAAGCATTGTGGTTTGCTGCATATGCAGGATATAAAGATGCGGTAGAAAAATTACTGACACAAAGAGCAGATGTTAATTACAAACATCCAGCCTTTGGAACAGCTTTACACGCGGCAGCAGAATATGGGCATAAAGAAATTGTAGAACATTTACTAACCAAAGGCGCAAACCCAGCTACAAAACATCCCAACAGCAATAAGACAGCAAGTGAATTGGCTGCAGAAGCAGGTGACCCAGAAATTGCTGGTATCATAAAAGCAAAAGCAGATTCACTAAAAGAAGAATATAAAATACAAAGACAATTATACAGCTTGGCTTTAACCGCCAAGGGAGAAAAACATCATGTTGTAAAAAGAAATTCTGACGGGTCTGTTGTCAATCCTGATGGATCCATTAGTGTTACATTGAGGAAAAAAACCTCAAATGCACCAGAAATAAACATAAACAAAGAAAAAGCTGAGATAGAGGAACTTGATAAATATATCAAAGAAAATAAAGACCTTTTATTGGTAGAAGCCATTCTTCAGGATAATCTTACAGCAACTAAAGCTCTACTTACTCAAGGAGCTGGTGTAGAACATGATCACCAAATCCACGGAACCGCCTTGCAAGCAGCCGCTATAAAATCAGTTCCATACTTTGTTGAAGATATATTAAATAAACATCCTGAGATCTCTACAAAAAATCTTGTTAAAGCTTTTGCCGTAGCAACAAAAGGACCTAAAGCATTATTAACCACTCGTATATCAGAAAATCTGTCATCCGCTATTGCGAATAATAAGCATGAAGAAGTAGAAAATATTTTGACT
>CAZIGS010000047.1:0-7556 GCA_964538645.1 uncultured Rickettsiaceae bacterium | reverse complement strand
AAAAGACAATTAGATTGCTTCATAACCCAAAGATTCATGCTATGCGAGAAGATATAACGCGGGCTTCTCCTGAAACTAGCCGATACATGGCTTCTTTAGGTATATACGGGATTCCGCTTAATATGGTATTCGGGCCTAAGGCAAAAAAAGGAATAATGCTTCCGACAATTCTTACCTATGATGAGTTGAAGGAAGCTTTGATACAGGCTGGATTGGAAATTAGTCACTAGTGATTGGGATATGTTAGCAATGACGATTACGCTGATGATCTTACTAATATTGATTTCCATTAGCTTTCGTGCTATAGATACCAGAAGAACTGAACTAAGAAAATAATATGACAAAAATTACACCGCTGCCATTAGTATATGGTTTTACCGATATTTTTCGCCAAAAAACCGAGGATTTTGCTGTTGTTGATGACTCGGTACGTGAAATAGCGGATCGTATGATAAAAACTATGCATATGGAGAAAGCTGTTGGGATAGGGGCCAATATGGTTGGTATCTTAAAATCTATAGCTGTTGTAGATCTTCAAGAAAATGGTGTACCTAAGCCTTATGTTTTTATCAATCCATATATAATTTGGCGTTCTACAGAAACGCAAAAATTTGAGGAAGCTTCTTTGTGTTTTCCTGGAATTTCAGCAGAAATTGAGAGGCCAAGTTCTATTAGGCTTAACTATCTTGATTATAATGGCAAATCTGAAGAGTTAGAAGCTACAGGCTTTTTTGCTACTGTAATTCAGCATGAGGTAGATTACTTAAATGGTAAGACATTTCTAGATTATCTCTCTAAAATGAAGCGTGATATGCTCTTAAAGAAGATGGAGAAATTTATGGAAATGCATCCACCTCATGTGCACGGAGAGCATTGTCATCATTAGACGGTAATTGCGCTAGGTTGCGTCATCACAAGCGAGTGATGACGACTTATTATATTACAGCTTAACAAAAATTTACATCCTCTCCAAAATCTTTTCAGCTATTTTCTCTGGCATTAGGCCAAAATGCTCATAGAGTTGATTAGCTGGTGCAGAAAGTCCGTATTTTTCTACTCCAAAAAACATTCCATCTTTTCCTATAAATCTTTCCCAACCTTGCTTTACGCCTGCCTCTATTACAACATTAAATTCAGAGCTATATAATAAATTATCTTGATATTCTTTTTCTTGATTATCAAATAACTCCATACATATTACTGAAACAACTCTAACTGGGATCTCATTAGTTTCTAATATTCTAGCTACTTGCATTGCTATAGAAAGCTCTGATCCAGAGGAGAAGAGTGTAACTCTTGGTTCGTAATCATCTAGTATAGTATAGGCGCCTTGCATAGATAGATTAATATCGTCAGTTCCGCGTATCGAAGGTAGATTTTGCCTTGATAGAGCTATTGCTGTAGGGCCAGTAAACCTTCCCCACGCAATTTGCCATGCTTCTACCGTTTCCACATAATCTGCTGGTCTCATAACAAGCAAATTAGGCATGGCCCTTAATGCTGCCAAATGCTCTACTGGCTGATGAGTTGGGCCATCTTCTCCAAGCCCTATAGAATCATGAGTAAAAACATATATTACAGGTAGTTTCATTATACACGCAAGTCTTATGCTAGGACGCATATAATCACTAAATGCTAAAAATGTGCCACCTATAGTTTTAAAACCTTCAAGCGCTAGTCCATTCATAATAGCTGCCATAGCATGTTCTCTTGGTCCATAATGGATAAAATTACCTTCATAATCACTATGATTGATAATTCTCGCTGTAGGAGACATTAAATTGTTAGATGCTGATAAATCGCCAGACCCAACAACTACTTTGTTAGATAAATGCATTAGATATGATACAACTCTTCCAGAAGATACACGAGTAGGTTCTGGAGCTTTTGATTTGTGCATTTCATAGAGAGTAGGGCAATCTAAATCATAAAGGAAATCCTTATGCTCAGGCTCTGTGTTTAGGACAGAGCTTGCATTATATTTCCATGCATTTCGCCAAATATTTAGTAGGTCTTCAGGTATAAAAAATGGCTCAAAACTAGACCATTCAAGAGCGGATCTCATTCCTACTATTTCATCTTTTCCAAGGGGCGCGCCATGTGCTGCCGCAGTACCTGCTTTAGTTGGGGTTCCGTATCCTATAGTTGTTTTGCAGGAAATAAAAGATGGACGACCTGAAAAACGGGCTGTTTGAAGGCTAGCCCTTATTGAGTCAAAATCATGCCCTTCTGCAGAAAATGTATTCCAACCAAAAGCATGAAATTTTTCAAAATGATTTTCTGATATAGCAAGGCTTGTGTCACCATCAATAGTGATTTTATTATCATCAAAAATTACTATTAGATTATCCAGTCTTAAATGACCAGCTAAAGAAAGAGCTTCATACGCTATTCCTTCCATAAGGCACCCATCTCCTGCTATAACATATATTTTGTGGGCTTGCTTGGATTTTTTTGCCGCTATAGCCATCCCTACAGCATTTGCAATTCCTTGTCCTAAAGGACCTGTAGAAGTTTCAATAGCTGGATATTCACCATATTCTGGGTGTCCCGGAGTTTTAGATCCTAATTGTCTAAAGTTTTTGATATCTTCTAAGGTAAAATCTTTATATCCTGCTAGATAGTAAAACGCGTATAATAGCATTGATCCATGACCTGCTGAAAGAACTAGCCTGTCCCTATTGGGCCATCTTGGGTTATTTGGGTCGAATTTTAGAAACTCCAATGCCAAGATAGTCATTACATCAGCCATTCCAAGTGGAAGGCCAGGATGACCTGATTGTGCTTTTTCTATTGCATCTGCTGCTAGTATTCTGATACAATTACTGAGTTGTTTTAGCAAATTTATATCTGTTTTTGGTGCACTCATTCATATTCTCTATTGTGTTTATCTATAAAACTATTAAACTTCGATGATTCTAAACGAAAAATATTACTATGACAATATCAACCGTCTTTAAATTTATAGAGGAATTTTTTAGAATTACATGGCTTTCTGTTAGTTCTACACAATTCTATCAAGATTTGTATAAGAAATACCATGGATATGGAATTAAATATATTGCCATGGCAATTGCTATTACATCTATAGTATATTCTCTTTTTGTGTTTGATACTATAACAACTATGAAATACTATCTTACGGCTACAAATGATGATGCAAATCCTGTAGAGTATTTATTAAAACAATGGCCTGATATAAAATATAATGGCAAAGAAATATCTCTCGATAGTGACGGGCCTGTGCTGATAAATACAATAAATGGCAAAGTGGCTATGGCTATAGATCCGGACAACAAGCTTACAGTCGCTCAAAAGCAGATAATTCCAGTAATTTTGCAAAAAACACAGATTATAGTAAATTTTATACGTTCAAATGATTCAAATGCAAAACCAAAGGAAATGTCTTTAGGATATAATCTTTTTTCCTCAGAGGCTTATTTATTAAACCAATCATCTCTTAAAATGTCTCTTTTAAATCTTTTGGAGCCTATTGGTATTACTACATTATTACTTGTTATTCCTGTTTTGACTTTGGTGCGTCTATTAATGCACCTAGCGTCAAGTCTTTTTAGCATGGTTATATTATTTGCGGTATTATGGTGGTTAAAACTAAATCCTACCACAAAATCTGTAAGCAGGGTTGTGCTTTTTTCTTCTGGTGCTGCTGAAATAATTTCTCCAGTATTGCTTATATTTATTCCAGGATTCCTTGTCTTAGCGAGTTTTTTAGAGTATTGGGCGATAATTTTAGCTATATATGGTCTTTCTAACCTTAAGAAAAATCCTTAAGATGTACCACAGGTGTCATCACAAAGCTTGGTGTCATCCTAGCAAAAGCTTCGCGTCATCCCAGCCCAAGCTGGGATCCAGTTCAAAAAGAATCCCAATCACTAACAAATACTTATAATCTTAATTAAAATTTAACTTTTACGTGGTAAAATAGCAACTATCAACGAATGATTGGTTTACAAATTAACTTAATTGTAGAATGGAGGTCAGTATGGAATGGATAGCTCTTGCCGTTATTGTCGTTGGCGCTGGAATTAAATGTTATAATATGTACGATAATTATAAACACGCTAAAAAACTTCAGCATAATAATCATCATGATGATCATCCTGCTCTTATGGAAGGTGACGTAACAGTGAAAACTCAAGATGGTAGTGAAGTAACTTTTTCACATATCAAGATTGGCCAAGGACAAACTAGCAATAAGAGCTCAGAAGGTAATGGTGGGAACGGTCCAGATGTCGGAGCGCTTACTGATGATCCCATGCTATTGGTAGCATCGGTTGGAGTCGAACTTGTAGGAAATTTAGGTACAACTGCTGCAAGTGTATTTAATAGGAGCCCTTCCCCCTCTTCTTCAGCAACATCTGAAGCAGCTCCACCTAATAAAACAGCTAATCCTGGATTTTTTAGTAGTATGCTCAATGGCGCTAAGTCTTTTATATCATCTATATTTAGTTGGGGTAGTAATTCTGACTCATGTAAAGCAGAGTATACAAAGATTTCTACGGATGATCCAGATTCCGGTGCTAATATTGGAAGTCATGATATTTCAGGAAGTGAGGGTGATTCTGAGACTATAACTACTCCTGTAGATAAGGTGGTTGTAGGAGCTGTTGCTTCTCCAGTAGCTGATGGTAATACTGTGGCATGATAATATTGTGATGAGGTCTATAAATAATAGGGACAGAAATGATAATTACTTATGAAGATTTTAGTAAAGTAGACTTACGTTCTGGCACAATAATTAATGTAGAAAATTTTGAGGAATCTATTAAGCCATCTTATAAAATATGGGCTGATTTTGGTTTTGAGATAGGTGTTATTCAAACTGCTGTAAAACTAACAGTAAATTATTCTATTCAATCCCTAATAGGGAAAAGAATTCTTGGCTGTGTCAATTTAAAAGAAAAAAACATTTCTGGATTTATCTCACAATTTTTGCTCCTAACTATTTCAGATAAATCTGGGGCATTATCTCTTATTACCTTTGATGGGAAAGTAGATGATGGGGTGAGGATTCAGTGAAATAGTTATTGCAAGAGTATCGAAGATGCTACGAATCACACCATAACTATGTTTCTAGAATTTGCAGTATCTATGGATTGACTCGTCAAGCTTGCGGCTTTTCCTACAATAGAACAAAAAAATCTCGACATATCATAGGATTTTGTTATAATTCACCGTTCTAACTATGGTGGTTTATATTGTACTAATAACCATCCTTAAGTTTTTATTAATTTTAGATATATATTATGTTGGCTAAGTACAAGCCGCATATTTCAGGTAAATATGAGTAAAACTAAACCAAGATTTGTCCCATCAGTATCAAATGAATTCGCAAGTAACGAAGATTTTGCTTCATTACTTAGTAAAATAACAATCGACATTAAAGAAGATACAGTTGTCAAAGGCCGTGTTGTTGGCCTTGATGAAGAAGTTGTTATAATCGATGTTGGTCTTAAAAACGAAGGCCGAGTTCCTGTAGCTGAATTTAAAGGTAATATTCCAGCAATAGGAGATTTGGTAGACGTATATGTAGAAAAACGTGACAGCCGTGGTGCTGGTACAGTATTAAGCCGTGAAAAAGCCATGAGAGAAGAATCATGGGTAAGGCTAGAAGCTTCGCATGCTAAAGGCGAAGTTGTAGAGGGTATAATTTTTGGTAGAGTAAAAGGTGGATTTACAGTAGATGTATCTGGAGTTGTAGCATTCTTACCGGGTAGTCAAATTGACGTGCGTCCAATAAAAGATATTACTCCTTTAATGGGTATATCTCAGCCATTCCAAATTTTAAAAATGGACAGAAAGCTTGGTAACGTAGTTGTATCTCGTAGAGCTATCCTAGAAGAATCAAGATCAGAAGCTAGAGATGAGATGCTTTCTAATATTAAAGAAGGTGTACAGCTTGAAGGTTTTGTAAAAAACATCACAGATTATGGTGCATTTATTGATCTTGGTAGCGTAGATGGTCTGCTTCACGTAACTGATATTTCTTGGAATAGAGTAAATCATCCTTCAGAAATTCTTACTATAGGACAAAAAGTCAATGTAGTCGTAATCAAATTTAATGAAGAAACAAAGCGTATTTCATTAGGTATGAAGCAGCTTGAGGCTAATCCTTGGAACGGACTTCAAGACAAATATAAAGTTGGAACTGTAATGAAAGGTAAAGTTACAAATATGGCTGATTATGGTGCTTTTGTTGAGCTTGAAGAAGGGATAGAGGGGCTTATACATGCTTCAGAAGTTAGTTGGACAAAAACTAGCCAACATCCTAAGCGTTTCTTGACTATAGGTCAAGAAGTGGAATTCAAGATATTAGAAGTTGACACAGAGAAACATCGTATATCATTAAGTATCAAACAATGTGCGTCTAATCCATGGCAAGAATTTGCTGCTACACACCCAGTTGGTAGTGTGATTAAAGCAGAAATTCGTAATATTACAGATTTTGGTATATTTGTAGCTATTGGCGAAGAAATTGATGGCATGATTCATGAATCTGATATTTCAAAAGATGGAAACGCGGCTGAAATACTGAAGCAATATACAAAAGGAGAAGTTGTAGAATGTAAGATTCTCTCTATTGATGTAGAGAAGGAAAGAGTGGGTCTTGGTATTAGGCAATTACAAGAATCAGATGGTGGTAATAACACTGACTCTGGTGATGCTGGAGAATCATCTGCTCATAGGAAAGGTGAGGTGCTTACTTGTACTATTACAGGAATCACAGCCGATGGAGTAGAAGTATCTTTGCCTGACGGTAGCGCTGGTTTTATCAGTAAGAAGGATTTATCTTCTGAAAAATCCGAGCAAAGACCAGATAAATTTGCTGTAAGTGATAGAGTAGATGCTAAAGTACTATCTGTTAGCAAGCAAAAAAATCTTGTAAATCTTTCTATTAAAGCGTTAGAAGTAGAAGTACGTGATAAGGCTATAAAAGAATATGGTTCTACAGATAGCGGTGCAAGCCTTGGTGATATTCTTGGTGAAGCATTGAAACAAAAGAAGTAGTTCGCTTAACTTGAAATATAATAGCCACCATTAGATTGTTTTAATGGTGGCTATTGTTTATAGCAGTATAATCACTATATATTCAGCTATGTCGTACTGTATAGAACTAAAAAGACTTTACGTTACTAATCTGTAAACCTAGTTTTTGTACAGCAGCCTTAATTTTATGACCAAATTTTAAAAGATCCGGGTCTTTACTTAGAGTTCTTAAATCACTGATAGATTTGTTGCTCATTTGTTTTTGTAAATAAGGAAAAAATTGTTCATCTTCACCAGGTTTAAGTTTTGCGTCATGAATCATTTTATCTAATGGTATAAGATTTACATATTTTCTTTCCTTAGCTTCTACCCCTGCTAATATAGCCGCTATAACATCCTTTTTCTCTTGCGCTGTCAGTTCTTTTGCATTAGTCATTTGTACTTTATTTACCCATAAGTAGTCGTCTAATTCTTGCATAATATACCCCTCTTCAATTAAGCGTCATAGGTAATATTAACATATTAAAGAAATCTATATTAATATATTT
>CAZIGS010000046.1:0-7609 GCA_964538645.1 uncultured Rickettsiaceae bacterium | reverse complement strand
TACTTTATATGGAATTTCTGACATAGTTTTATCAACATCAATTGAACCAGAAGCTTTTGGACGTGTTATAATTGAAAGCCAGTCAATGGAAAAAATTGTTATAGCGTCAAATATAGGCGGATCTGCTGAAACAATTATGGATGAAGTTACTGGTTATCATGTTGAGCCGAATAATCCACAAGAGCTTGCTGGAAAAATTGCGTTTGTCTTAGACAATCTAAATAGCACCACGCTTAACAAAATACGTAAAAATGCACGCATATCAGCTTCACAAAGCTTTTCACTAGAAACTATGCAGAAGAAAACTATAGATGTATATAGGGAATTGCTTTAAAAATCGTCATTCTCGGGCTTGACCCGAGAATCCATAAACTATATTATAATAATGAAGAAATAATGGATCCTCAGGTCAAGCCCGAGAATGACGAGTAATCTAATGCACCCAATCTCAGCTTTCATAATCACAAAAAACGAAGAAAAAAGGCTTTCAAAGGCTATTCTTAGTATCAAAGATTTAGTAGATGAAGTCATAGTAATAGATAGTGGAAGTACAGATGGTACAGTAGATCTTGCAAAATCACTGGGTGCAAAAACTATTTATAATGAATGGCCTGGATATGTAGCGCAAAAATCTTTTGGAGAAGATCTTTGCAAGCATGAATGGATTTTAAATATAGATGCTGATGAAGAACTATCTCAGGAGTTGAAGGAAGAAATTGATTATATTTTTTCCTCAAAACAAGAGGATAAATTTAAAGCATATAGACTAAATTTTGTGATAATGCATAGAATGGATTCTAAACCTAGATTTTTAGCACCAAGCAATACATTTATTCGGCTTTATAGGAGAGATTTTGCGAGTTTCAAAAACAGCGTAGGTTTTACTACGCGTGATGCTGTCACATTAAATGATGGAGAGAGTGAATCTGGTAATGTAAGGATTTTATCTGGACAAGCTTTTCACTATTCTGGTGTCTCTATCGATCAGCTTGCGCATAAGGCAAATTTTTATTCTACAGAGCAAGCAAAAGATATGTTGAAAAATGGTCGCAAACCTTCTAAATTTCGTGTTTATTCAGAGTTTTTTATCTATTTTTTTAAATCATTTTTTATAAGAAGATATTTCATATTTGGCTATTATGGATTTGTGGATTCTTTAATCTTCGCTTTTGCACGTTTTCTTAGGCTTTCTAAAACTAGGGAGTTGTTTGAGGAGCAGGAAAAATAGTTTGAGTTATTTTTTCCATCTCTATGAGCATAGAATATATCTTCTCTAATGCCGTATTAGGAGTAAGAATTACCAATTTATTATCTGGACGCAGTTTTGTGTCTTTTGGATGAGCGCTTAAATATTTCATTACCATGGAACCAATTTTGTCGTCTGGTAGAAACTTCATTACTATACCATTAGGTCCGGCATCTAAATCTGAAACTTTAAGCTTTTTGCATAATAGCTTGATTTTTACAAGAAATAATAGATTTTTTGTAGGTTCTGGTATTAGCCCAAATCTATCAATTAGCTCATCATTAAACTGCTCTATTTCATTATCATTAGATAGTGAACTGATGCGTTTATATATAGCTAATCTTTGCTCTCCATCCTCAATATACTCATCAGGAATATAAATAGGAATATTGATATTAATAGTAGTTGATTCAGACGATATTGGTTTTATATGCTGCAGTTCTCCTATAGCCTGTTCAAGCATTTCTTGATAAAGCTCTGCTCCTACTTCTTTAATATGTCCAGATTGTTCATCTCCGACTAAATTACCGAATCCTCTAATATCGCTGTCATAGCTTGCTATAGTAAATCCAGCGCCTAAAGAGTCAATATTTTGCATAATATCTAATCTTTTCCGCGCATTGTGAGTCATAGTTTTGCTATTATTAATTATGAGATAAGCAAAACCTCGTACTTTGCTTCTACCTATTCTGCCTCTAAGCTGATATAGCTGACTAAGTCCTAACATTTCTGATTTGTGGATGATGATAGTATTTGATGCAGGGATATCTATACCGGATTCAATAATTGTTGTACAAAGTAGAATATCATATTTACCATCATAAAAATCAGTCATAATTTTATCTATGATGGTAGGTGTCATTTTACCATGAGCTACAATATATTTTAATTCTGGCACCAATCTCTGCAATTCTTTTTCTATAGTCTCCAGATCCTTTATGCGCGGAGCCACATAGAAACTTCTGCCACCTCTATGATGCTCTCTCATCAATGCATCGCGAATAATTACCGGGTCATTTGGTATTACATTTGTTCGTACCGATAACCTATCTATTGGTGGTGTTGCAATGAGGCTTAAATCACGAATTCCTAGCATAGACATTTGCAATGTTCGAGGTATAGGTGTAGCAGATAATGCAAGTACATGTGAGGAATGCTTCATTTCTTTAAGCCTTTCTTTTTGCATTACACCAAAATGCTGCTCTTCATCAATAATAACCATTCCTAAATCGTGGAATTTTATTGATTCACCGAGCAGCATATGAGTGCCAATTATTATATTTATCTCTCCAGTTGTTATAGCATATGTAATATCACTTATTTGTTGCTTAGGAGTAAGTCTGGATAGGCTTCTGATTTTAAAATTTGTATGAGCAAATCTTTCTACAAAATTGTTATAATGCTGTCTGGCTAAAATAGTGGTTGGTGCAATTATCGCTACTTGTTTTCCAGTAGCTGCCACAAGAAAAGCTGCTCTCATAGCTATTTCTGTTTTGCCAAATCCTACATCACCGCATATTAGTCTATCCATTGGATAGCTAGAGGATAAATCTTTTTCAATATCACTAATTGCTTGAAGTTGATCGTCAGTTTCACTATATGGGAATCTATCTTGAAACACCTCATATTCTGGAGTTTTATATATTGGTTCTACAGAAATTGCTTTACGTTCTGCTGCAATTATCATAAGCTTTTTTGATAACTCGCTAATACGGTTTTTGAGTTTGGACTTACGTTTTTGCCATGAAATACCACCTAATTTGTCTAAAGAAGCATCATCGCTGCCATATTTTTTTATTAAATCTATATTTTCTACCGGGATGTATAATTTATCGTCTCCATCATAGATCAGTTTTATACAATCATGCCTTACCCCCAAAACGGTTATATTATCTATGGAGACAAATTTTCCAATTCCATGTTCACTATGTACTACAAGATCACCTTCTTCAAAAGTCTCTAACTCTTGTAATATATTTTTAAGCCTCTTGTTGCTAGAGGTTTTTTCATATAGATTTTTCTGTCCGATTATATCTTGGTGTCTGATATATAGAGTATTTTTTATAATAAAGCTTTGAGGTAAAACAAGCTTTATAAAGCTTACATTCTTTGTTTCAACATCATCCAATGCTAATAAATATTTGATTTTTTCCGTTCCGCTATCTGTAGGGCAAAAAATGAAGATTTTACTATATTTAGGAAATATTTTTTTAGCTAAGCAGCCCATAGTTTGTTGGGCTTTTTGGCTTTCAAGATAGAGATTTGGAGGGGTGGTAAATTCGTCATTGCGAGCGAATGCGAAGCAATCCACATGGATTTCAGCAATGCCCACGGCTTCTTGCAATGAAGAAAAATACATTTTATCAGGACAAAACACTGGATAAAACTGAGCTGGATTCAAAAGATTATTTTTTATTCTGGCCTGGTAAAAATCTTCTATAGATTCTGCTTCATCTAGAATAATTTGTTTTATTAATGGTTCATGTATTATGCTCGGATTATTTAAATAATCGCAAATTCCTACCATATTAGGATAACATAGGCTTATTAGCTGCTCACATCCTGATATATAACGTCCTTCAGTTATTGCTAGATAGAGCGGGTTTTCAGCTTGATTTACTGTGAATAGTTTTAAGAATTCTCCTTTGAAATGCTCTATCATTTCGCTTGAAAAATTCATCTCACTTGAAGAATGAAGAGCAAATATATCAATTTTATCACCTGATATTTGGGAAAGAGGGTCTAGGATTTTGATCTGCTCTAATTTGTTCCATGAAAACATTAGCCTGTAGGCTTCATTTTCTGTTGGTACTATGTCAAAAATTTCTCCTCTTTGGGCAAATTCTCCTGGCTCTATTGCGCTACTGCTACGTATGAATCCATTTTGTACTAGAAAGGCCGAGAGCTCATCCATGGTAATTTCTTTTTTGACTGAAATTTCCAAATAGCGATTTTTGAAGGCTTCTATAGGAGGAAGCTTTTGTATAAGGTTTGAAGCTGACAGGAAGATTATTACTGGCTCGTCACTACGGTTAGCAAGCTTAGACAAAATCTTAGCTCTGCTGCTCATTATATGCTTACTAGGCGATACCCTATCATATGCAATTGTATTCCAAGCTGGGAAGTAAAAAGCATTAATATCATGTGCAAAAAATTTAGCTAAATTATAATTTGCTAAAGCTTCTTCTTCTGTTTTAGAAACGAAGAGAATATCATTTTCAAAGCTTGAAGAGCATAAAGAATGGATTAGTGCCGAGGAATTATTACCCACTGCGTCATCATGAGGAGCGTAGCTACATGGTGATCCATCCATGTGGTTGCTTTCGTCGCCCACGGCTTCTCGCAATGAATGCTTTTCTTGTAAATTATCCATTTGAAATTTTTGCTAAAAGTGTTTTTGAAATATTGTTAGGTGCAGATTCAAAATTATTAAGCCAATCAATTATATCAGGATCCATCTGGTTTAAAATAATCTCGAATTCTAGCAGCTCATTATCATTTAAAGAATCAATATATTTATGTGCAAAATTACCTAATATTAAATCAGTTTCTTTGCACCCTCTATAGTTGCTTTTATATAGTAGCTTTTTAATCAAGTAAGTTCTTTGCTCTTTTTGCATAAGCTGATATAATTCCAAAAGATGAGATTATAGCTTACCACAATATAATCTGCAATTAATATCAAAGGGAGAATCTTTGTGTCAGGACAATTGATAGAAATTTTATTTTTAGCTGGAATAGCTTTTTTAATTATAAGCAAATTTATTTCAATGCTAGGTACTACTGATGAAGATGATCCAGCTCGTAGTTTGGGTTCTAATTTTGGAGAGCCAACATCTTTAAAAAATGTTACTGGTACTGCTCAGGAAGATGAGCGGGTTGTGAAAATCCTTAAGCTCGGTAAAAAAATCAAAAAACTAGATGGGGAAGATAATAAAATATTTGATGCTGTTTTGGACAAAGTCCCTAATTTTGATCCTGAGAAATTTATAAACGGTGCAAAATCTGCGTTTAATATGATTATTACAGCTTTGCATGAGAAAGACTTGGATACGCTTGAAGATCTAGTAGATAAAAGATTTTTGAGTCAGCTTCAAACTATGGAAAAGCTATATGGTAATATCGGTTCTGGAAAAGTCAAAGCTGATTGTGTAGATAGTTATAGTTTTGGCAATAGTATTTATGTTAAGGTTCTATTTGAAGGTACCAATGTAACTGAGAAAAAGAAAAATCTCAAAGAGGAATGGGTCTTTACAAAAAATATTACACAAACTGGTCCGGACTGGTACTTGAGTAATATTGAAATGGTGAAATGATAGAGAAAGATATGCATTAATTCGTCATTGCGAGGAATGACACGAGGAAGCAAACACACGGATGGATTGCCCATCTGCTATTCTTCTCACAATGACACATAGAGGATAAACATGACTACACTAAAAAAGCCAGATTGGATAAGGGTTAAAGCTCCTACATCTCCTATATATAAAGAAACTCATGAGATAGCGCGGAGCCTTAAACTGAATACTGTATGTGAAGAGGCAGCGTGTCCCAATATAGGTGAATGTTGGTCTCAGAAACATGCAACCTTTATGATTTTAGGTTCAGTTTGTACACGAGCTTGTGCTTTTTGTAATGTTGCAACTGGTAGGCCCGATTTATTAGACCCTCATGAGCCTGAGCGTATAGGTCATGCTGTTAAAAAACTGGGATTAAAGCATGTTGTTATTACATCTGTAGATCGTGATGATTTGGATGATGGGGGAGCTACACATTTTGCTGAAGTGATAAGAAATATTCGCGATTATGCACCTAATACTACAATTGAAATCCTCACTCCAGATTTTTTGAAAAAAGAAAGGGCTCTTGAGATAGTGGTTAAGGCAAAGCCTGATGTGTATAACCACAATGTTGAAACTGTTCCATCGCTTTATAAATCTATTCGCCCTGGTGCACGTTATTATCACTCGATAAATCTATTACATAGAGTTAAGCAGCTAGATCCTACTATATTCACCAAATCAGGAATGATGGTTGGGCTAGGGGAGAGTAAAGGTGAAGTGGAGCAGGTGATGGAAGATTTACGTGCAGCAGAGGTAGATTTTCTTACAATAGGACAGTATCTTCAGCCTACACCAAAACATGCTCAGGTTGCTAGGTATGTTACTCCAGAGGAATTCAATCAACTAGAAAGGTTAGCTAGGACAAAGGGCTTCCTTATGGTTTCTGCCACACCACTTACTCGCTCTTCTTATCATGCAGGTGATGATTTTGAAAAGCTTAAAGCTGCAAGGCTTGAGAGATTGTCGGCTTGATCTATTATAACTGGTGCTATAGGATATGATGATTTTGACAATAATACTAACTTGACCTGAGCTTGATGTAAGAAATAGCATGAAACTCTTTACAAACGTCATCCTCAGCCCCTTAGTCGTCGTCATCCTCGTGCTTGACACGAGGACCCATTTACAATTTATGGATCATCTGGTCGGGGCCAGATGATGACGAATGGCGCTAAAGCCTATAACAATCAGCTTTGATAGTTTTCTTACATCAAGCTCAGGTTAACTTGAGAGTACAAGAAGATGGTACAGTAATTATAATCGATACTGAATATGGAAGTTTTGACATAACAACCACTCAGTCTGAACCAGCGGCATCAGATCTTATAAATTTAGAATTTGAGTTTCCAGTGAGTGAGATTTTAGATCATGCCACTTCTGAACATGCTGTTGCATAAGTAAATTAAACTGCATCTCCCTTAATCCGTTCAATATCAGCTCCACAAGCGCTTAGTTTCTTTTCCAAGGATTCATAACCTCTATCTAAATGGTAAATACGTCTTATTTTTGTTTCCCCCTCAGCTACTAATCCTGCCATCACTAATGATACCGATGCGCGTAGATCGCTTGCCATTACTTCTGCTCCAATGAGTTTTTTGACTCCACGTACAACAGCATTATTATGTCCAGTAATATTTATATTTGCACCCATTCTACAAAGCTCAGGCACATGCATAAATCTATTTTCAAAAAGATTTTCTGTAATTACAGAAGTACCATTCGCGATACACATTAAAGCCATATATTGTGCTTGCAAATCAGTAGCAAAGCCAGGAAATGGCATTGTAGACATATCTGCAGCATTTATTCGATCAATGCTTTGAACTAATATCCCTTCTGTGGTATCTTCTACAATAATTCCAGATTCAGCTAATTTGAGAGCAGTATTATGTACAATCTCATAACCTACATTGCGTAATAATATCTGTCCCCCTGTAATTGCTCCTGCCATCATATAAGTTCCTGCTTCAATTCTATCCGGAATAATACGATATTTATGAGCATTGAGACTGGAAACTCC
>CAZIGS010000045.1:0-7612 GCA_964538645.1 uncultured Rickettsiaceae bacterium | reverse complement strand
CCATTATACATCAGGTATTGCGGATGATACATGGGAAGCTATAGCAAGAACTAAAATACTGCTAAAGGCACCAATTACCACACCCCAAGGTGGTGGTTATAAAAGCCTAAATGTGACACTCCGTAAGCGCCTCGGGCTATACGCAAATGTGCGTCCTACTGTAGCATATCACCCTTTTATTCCAACAGCTCACCCAACTATGGATCTTGTGATAGTCAGAGAAAATGAAGAGGATTTATATGCAGGAATTGAGTATCGCCAAACTCATAATATGTATTCTTCACTTAAATTAATCAGCGAAATTGGTAGTGAAAAAATCATCAGATATGCTTTTGAATATGCTATAAAAAATAATCGCAAAAAAGTCTCCTGTTTAAGTAAAGATAATATCATGAAATTCTCTGACGGAATTTTTCACAAAAAATTTGATATAATAGCTAAAGAATATCCAGCTATTGAAAATAATCACTTCATAATAGATATAGGTACTGCAAGGCTTGCTAATGACCCTGAAATTTTTGATGTAATAGTAACTTCCAATCTATATGGGGATATTATTTCTGACGTTGCATCTGAAATTTCTGGCTCTGTTGGTATGGCAGGTTCAGCCAATATCGGAGAAGGTTGCGCTATGTTTGAGGCAGTACATGGATCTGCTCCAGATATTGCTGGAAAAAATATGGCAAATCCTTCTGGACTGCTTAATGCGGCTATTATGATGCTAGTACATATTGGCCAAGGTGAAACCGCAGCTCTAATAGAAAATGCTTGGAAAAAAACTTTAGAAGATGGAATTCATACTGGTGATATTTACAATGACAAAATCTCTATCAAAAAAGTGGGTACAAAAGAATTCGCTGACGCTATTATCAAAAATTTAGGTAGCAAACCAAAGAGCCTGACTAGCGTTTCATACGAATCTAAGAAAGCAGATAAAGAAACTGCTCGTATCTATTCCATAAAAGATATAGTGAAAGAAAAGAAAACACTTGTTGGGGTTGATGTGTTTTTTGATATAGATAGCGTTTCGGCCAAGTCTATCGCAGAAAAAATTGGAACAGTTGGTGTTGGTAATATGCAGCTTAAAACCATATCTTCTAAGGGACTAAAATTATGGCCTTCAAGCGAAGATGTCCATACAGTTTCTGACCATTGGTGCGCAAGATTTATGAGCAAACAAGATGGCGCGGAAGTGGCTCACTCTGATATATCAGCTTTGCTTGAAATATTCGCTAAAGCAAAATTAGATTTTATTAAAACAGAAAATCTGTATAATTTTGGAGAAAATAGGGGTTATAGCCTTGCCCAGGGAGAGTAACTGAGGCTCCACCTGTCATCATCAGGAGAAGACCCGAGGAACCATAACTGACGAAGTGAAACATATATGAAACGATTAATACTAATACGCCATGGAGATGCTCCTCGCGATACACAACACAGCGATGTGGAAAGAACGCTAAGTAGGGTTGGAGAAAAACAAGCGGCACTTTCTGGTGCATATCTTAAATCATATAAAATAGATACTATTCTATGTTCACCTGTAAAGCGTAACAAACAAACTCTAAGGTTATTACAAGATCAGACTGGCTTAACAGATGAGATTGTAGAATTTGCAAATGAAATCTACTCAAATTCAGTAGAAGAACTTCTATCATTAGTAAATAATTCTTCTAATGAGAATGAAACAATGCTCATCGTAGGGCATAACCCTTCTCTTTTAGAGCTGGCAATAATGTATGATTATAGCGCAGAAGATCATTGGCAAAACGAGCTATCTTGGGGATTAAAGCCAGCTGAAATATTAGTGTTAGAGTTCGAAGATGCTAAAAGATGGACTGAAGTGGTTAGAGGATCAGGAAAAATTAAAGATATTTTCGTGCCACAATTTTATTAAATCATACAAATGATAGATTGTAATACAAATTTGCAATCTATAAAATAGTAGGCGCGAGGAGTGAAGATATAAATTGGTGAACTACTAGCAACAACCTAGTTTATGATTACAGCTTTGTATAACTCTTGACATCACTCATCTTCTGGGCTGGTCATATCATCATCTGAAGATGATTCTGAATCTGAATTATCTGAGGTATCACTAGTTTTTTCATGCATTCTATGAATCAAGTTATAATAATTCGAGTCTATATTTGCTGCTAGAATTGGTGGATGAGAAGGCTCCGCAGCAGTATCTAAAATTGTGTTATAAGAATGGCTAAGGATTTTAGTAAATTCCGCATCGTGCATTAGTCGCAGAAATACCATTTTTATATAATCTTTTATTCTTTGTTTTTGGAGAGTCAAAAACACTTCTTCGTCGCTAGGTTGATACAAGCTATCACTATCTCTATTCTGCGGTGTAACGAGGTGGCTTGGATAACTAAATATCTTTTCTCCAGCCCTTTGACCAATTATTAGAGAATCACTGTTAATTGGTAATGTAAGTTTTGTCATTTTTCAATCCCCATGATGGCTCCATCTACCAAATAACGTACCTTTTTTAAAAGGCAAATCTTCATCAAATGGCTCATATAAGGCTTCACTTTCTAAATTTGGCGGAGTAATTGTTGAACTTGGATAACCAAACTCTTTCCAAAACTCCTCATTCTTCTGCATTTTATTTAGTTCATTAAGAGCTAGCTGCTTGAGCGTATCTTTATCTTTCATAATGGTGAGATTATAGCATAATATGGTTTGTGAAGGAAGTGAATATTATAGGGGTGTATTGTGGATTGCTCACCATATATAGATCACGTCATTGCAAGGAAACCTCTTGGCCCACAGGTCAATCAATATATAAAGCTTTTGAAGGCAGTTTATGGATCCAAGCTTCAGCCGAGATGACCACAAACTCTAAGCCTCTTCCAGCACCTCAAAGGGCTCAAGGATCATAAGCAACTCATCCGTAATAGCTCGAATCTCTAAAGCAGCCTGAGAAGCAGGGTCTGTTTCTGTTACTGTTTTTCCATGTAAAAAACAACTGCAAAATGCCACTCTATTACCTAGATAATGATCCAACCTGTTCTCAACCTGATCTACCACTTCTTTTGCAATTTTGGAGTGAGGGTTGTATCTATTTAAGATAATACGATAATCTTTCTTCTCAGACTCAGTAAAGGCAATTGTAGTTTTTGTAGCCCATAAATCTGTAGGACTAGGCTGCATAGGAATCAGGACCAAATCAGCAAGACGTACTGCATTCTTTGTCTCAAGCTCAGTATGAGGCGGTGAATCTATGATTATATAATCCATTTTGCCATTATAAGACCCTACTGTACTACTCACTCTCCAACCAGAACTCTCTAAAAATTGCACACCAGTATATGATTTACCAAAATGTTCTTCTCTAATAAGATACCAAGCTTTAAGACTAGCCTGCGGATCTATATCCACTATTAGAACCTTATTCCCACGCTGTGAAAGCGCTATAGCTAAATGAGCTGCTATTGTACTCTTCCCAGCACCGCCTTTTTGTCCTGCTATTGTGATGATTTTTGTCATGATTTCTTACAAATGATGTTCTATATATAGATAGTAAGGTTACTATTATATATTTAATAAATCTATAATATCTTATTAATTACAATCAAGGATAATATAATGTCATCTGAAAAACACAAAATTAGAAATAAAATATACCATAAGGTAGGTGTTTTATTTTACTTTCGATCATTAATGAATTATAATATTATTAACAATTGAAATTACGGAGAAGAAATAGTGGGCCCAAAACATGGCACAATCGCAAAATCTGGCGGCATTGGAGCAGTAACAGATTTGTTTTTCGATAAACCTACCTCTAGAACTGGAAAAGCAGCATCGGAAGCGTTCAAGATACTAGCTGATCTTTTAGAGGGAGGGGGGCCAAAACAATCAGGGGGAAGCCATCATTTAGGAGGTGGAGCAGCTCTAGCCAATGCACAAAAAGGAGCACCCGCCCCCACGATGGGAGGAACACCAGCAGCCACAACGGGAGCAGCAGGAGGCCATCCCGCTCCATCGATGTTAGATAGTCAGGTAAGTGTTATACAAAATGCGCTTGAAAGCGCACCTCAAATAGAAGGCTCCAGCTATAGCACCTCTCATCCAAACCATCAACAAGAAGCCAAACCACAGATAGAGAGATAAGAGAAGGATTTGTTATCTATCATATGTACTGCCGACCTTCGGCACGCTTGCCGCACCTACACACCCAGACGTAGTCCTTCTTGACCAAGCATGGTGCCGCTAGAGAGAATTGAACTCTCGGCCTCATCATTACCAATGATGTGCTCTACCACTGAGCTATAGCGGCAGTAGAGTGGATAGATTTATCACACTATAGCTCTCTAGTCAATTAGTCCTTTTTTGGCAATAAAATTTTTCAAAAATTCCCAATATTTTATGAGATTTACCGATTACACTAAACACTAATTTAGGACTTCAGACATATATGCTTTTTCATCTGCATATTCATGCGCTAGCTTATTACGTAAATCTCTAATGTTTTTCCAAAATTCTGCACTTTCTAATGTACCAATTCTCTCCAGCTTATTTAGCTTATCTATGAAAGTTGAATTATAAACATCCTCCTCAAGAAGTTCTAATATCAAAGGAAACTTTTATTACCTAGAGTGTCTTGCAATGAAGAAAATCTCTATATAATTGATTGTAAATTATAACAATGATGAATGGATATCTCCCTAAAACAGGATTGTGAAGCTATTAAGCAGAAAACAAAGTGAAAAAAAAGTAACGGTAGCTCGCATTTGGCACGAATGTTGCTTAAACTTTAGTAGATAATATAGTCATCAGAGCGAAGCAGTGGCAGTTTCAATATTAACAAGCAGTATATCATCGAGCATATTAGGTAGAGGGAATCAATCTCTTGATACACTACGTCAAGATAAAGCACTGAGTAGTTTCGATAGCTTCATAGAACCCACTAAATCAAGAGAAGAGTTCGCCACTGCTGCACAGCCACAAAAAACTTCCAAACCACAGGAAAAATCTCAGCAACATAGTGACATCCTTAAAAAAGAAACATCGAAGACAGCAGAACTGTCGAAAGAAAATACTACTACAAAAGATGATTCTGCAATCGAGGGATCACAAGTCGATGACGCAATAGATACACCCAAACTTGAAGCCACAGATTTACTAGATTTAGACGCAGTTGCTAATGAGCCAGAGATAGTAGCAATAGCAACAATTATCACTCAAACCCAAGCGACTCAAAGCCAAGAAGAAGTAGTCGAAGCCAATGAAATAAATCCTGAGTTTAGAGATTTAGAAATAGATAGTGAGTCACTACAAGAAGAACCAAAGGCCAGTCTTTTGAAAGAATTCGACAGGCAAGAGCGCGATATTGCAGATACGCCAGTCAAGCCCATTGCCCAAGAAATAGATCAGCCAGAACCAGTTGCTGCTCTAGTTACACCTATAACTACCATTGCAAAAATGGTAGAACCAGAATCTAAAGATTCAATAGAATTAGCACAAGTTTTATCTATAGAAGACACTATAGATACTCTAAAACTCCCTGTTAAAGGAAATTCAAGCAGAGTCTTTGACAGCGAGATATCTCTACAAGAAAGACAGCAAGGAGAAGTTTTAGATGGTGAGTCTAAATCTACAAATTTCATTACTCCTAAAATAGTTACAACACACCAACAAACAGAAATTTTAGAGATCGCAGCTAAAAAAGACCCAATATTACCAGAAAATAATTTTGAGGTTGCCAAGCAACAGAGCACAGAATCTCCACAAATAGTTCAAACAGCTGGGGCCAACAGACTTCCACCAGAGCTACGCAATATAGTAAAATCCGTAGAAGTAACAAGCACACCAGTAATAGCGCAAGTGATCAATGAGAATCCTGCGGGAGACATGGGCTTTGACCAAGGTTTATATGATCAGACAGCTGATCAAATGGCCCTAGATGGCGAATTAGAACCTCATCAGATTTTTGGTGAACATGATGATACTCTCCAAATAAGAGCAGATTTATCATCTTCTTCTGTGACAAGAATTGATTCTAGCAATTCTAGAGACTCAGCAAATATACAAAAACAAATATCTGACTCCATTGCCCATGAAGCTCCAAGCTTTGAGCGCCTAAATAGCGAGCGCATTGTCACAATAAAGCTCAACCCAGAATCCTTAGGAAACATCGAGGCTACGATTAAGCGCGGAAATGACGGTAAAATCGAAGTTAAATTGACAGTAGACACAAAAGATACTTTTGACATTATTGAAAAAACTCAAAAAGAGCTTGTTATAGAGTTGCAAAAAGTCACAAAAAGCGATGACACTTCTTTCACTTTCAATCTTGAAAGAGGAAACGAGGGAAATAATAACTATGGTGAAAATAAACATAGAATAACCCTAGATGAAGATCAAGCAAAACGAAATCCAACTATTTTATCTCAAGTGCCAAATATTCCTTCCTATGTAAATCTGGAAGTATATAATAGCGGTAGTGTTAATTATCTGATCTAATCTTAGTAATAGTAGGCCTAATATGACATTCAAAATAGCTAAACATCAGCTTATGTTCAGAGCTGATGCAACAGCCTCAAGCGCTCATCTTAAACTCGCTCCAAATCAACCTAAATTTACAACAAAATTAGATACAAATCACGATTTTGCTAATCTCTTAGAACAAATAGAAAAGAACAGGGATGATACAATGGCGCTTATGATGTATGAAATGACACATCAGCTTCCTATGGATGGGGAAAAAGGGCAAAGCAACCTATCTTCTACGATAGCACAATTTCAGAGCACAGAAGCGATGGGGATTCAAGCGAAGGTTTTAGCAAAAACACTCGAAGGACTAGACGAATCAGCTAAATTACAACAAGCAAGCAGTATGGTGGGTAAAATTGGCCATGTTGATAACAGCAAAAAAATGTTTTCTGGAGATAATGTAACCTATAATTTTGATATTTTGGGTAAAGATTTGCCAAAAGATGCAACAATTCATGGTGTTGTTATAATAAAGGACGAAAAAGGCGAAGAAATATTCAGGAGAAGGTTGGAAAAGCCATTATCTGGTGAAAATAGTTTCATTTGGTCTGGAGTGGATAAAAAGGGAAAACAAGTAGAACACGGAAATTACAAAATAGAGGTAGATGCCTACTATACTATGCCTGGCAGCGATAGGCAAATTCCTATTGGTGTAAGTATCGACACTGAAGGACTTATAACAAAAGTAGATATAAAAACTGGCGATTATTATGTAAATGGCAAAAAAATAGATAAAGCAAATCTTACAGGCGTTTCAAGCCCTAAAGAAGGAGCACAAAAAGAGAAGGATAATACTAAAACTGACCCTACAAAATATTTAGGGCAAACCGTTTCTATAAGCAATGATGAGGTAGAATTCAAAGGAGAATCATCTACTATAGTTCCATTTTTCTCTCAAGAAAAAGCCAAAGATGCTACTGTTCAAGTGCGTTTTTTCCAAAATGACAAATTCATCTCTATGGCTCAAGGCAAAATGGATTTGACAGAAGGTGAAAATAAATTCAAATGGAATGGGAAAAAAACTACAGATATAGATGAGATACAAGCGCTTATTGACAGAAAAACAACTTTTCCGAGGGGAAATGAATTGGTAAAACCATCGGCA
>CAZIGS010000044.1:0-7728 GCA_964538645.1 uncultured Rickettsiaceae bacterium | reverse complement strand
AGATATCTTGTCCAGCAAGAGCGGGAACGCCAGGTCCAGCTGCCGCACCAAGATTATATTGTCCCCATACTACTTGCCTTGTACCATCAGTCCCTGTAACGCGCATTTGGAAATACAAACGCGCTTGGGTGCCAGCTCCAGCATTTGCTAGATTAACCACAATATTTTGCCCTGTCTTCACAGTTTGGCCAGCTTTAAGGTTGAACACTCCTGCTGTATTAGTGATTGTACCATTATGTCCAGCACCAACTGCTCCATCATCAACGAAAGCCTGTAATACTTCAAATGTAGAATCAACATCCGCACCACTACTAAGTCTGAATTGCACACCCAATTGCCCTTGGGCATTTATATCGCTTGTAACAAGGTCAATACGATCTATTAAATTATAGGTTGGGCCGCCACCTACTGGGCTACCATATACTCCAACTCCAGCGCAAATTCCATCTTTAGTCTCAATTGTTGCTTCTGCGTTTATTTCATCAATTATTTCTTCGAGTGATAATATGCTAGTGCCGCTTTTTTTAAGCATTGTGTCACAGTCTAGATTTATAGGCTTGGCGCCTGCCACTCCTATTAATGATTTGCCTGTATATACAGCTTTGTCAGTTGATGCGACATCCGTAGTGGAAGTTAAAATATTTTTTGTTGCAGTTCCTGCACCAAGATTGTGGAATTTATTTAACTGCTTTGCAATTTCCTTTGCAGTATTATCGATATTTTGCATAGCTTTAGGCAAGATTTCATCTCTAACTTTCAGCAAACCTTCTGTATGTCCACCAATAGAACCCTTCGTAAGGTCGATAGATGTTGTGGTGCCTTCATTGCCATTAAAATTCACATATGTTACTTCTACAGTTTTGTTTGGGCTGCTAGCATTAGGGGACTGACTATAACTAAAGCTAGCATATCTATTATTACTCAATAACTCTATCCCATTTTTTGAGAAACTTGCTCTGATTGAGACTGTGCCAGTGTCGCTAATGCTTGTTTTAATAGAAATAAGCTCTGATAATCCTTGGAGCAATTGATCCCTTCTGTCCTTTAGAGCGTAATCCCCACCAGTACCTTTGAATTGGCCATTTATCTCCGCCAATTCCCTAAGTTTTTCGCTAATTAAAGTAAAATTATCCGATAATTCTTCTTCTAGTTTTCCTCTTACTTCCTCCAAGCCGGATGCATATTTTTGTACTGATTCGCAAAAATCACTTACCTTCCCAAGTACTTCTTGTTTTACGCCTGCACTAGAGGGGTTTGCTACATTAAGACTACTGACTATATTAGCAAAACGAGTACCTAAATAATCCTTAGAATTTGGGTCCCCAATTTCGCTAACGATTTGTTTCATGTAATCATATTGAGCTGAGCTTACACCAGATGCGGAACGGCTAACTAACAAGGAGTTTAAAAGCTCTGTATTTTCAAGTCTTTCATATTGTAATTTTGTTACACCATTTTCAGAGATATGAGATACTTTAACAGTATTACCACCAACTTGGGTTGCTCTAATATTCTCAGCCTGTTGTTCCATGGCCTTGTTATTATAGGTAATGCTTGTTTGTAACGATTGTACCTGAGTCATTTTATACCTTATTATTGAAAGCTATTGATGGTATATTATCTAATATTTTTTTATCAGAAATAAAACCACCATCTTTGTTATAACCATTATTCATGCGAGTATTTTGCTCCAAGTTGTTTTTTGCTGACTCTAAGAATATTTCACCGACTTTGGAAGCTGCTCTCAAATTTATGTGATATTCTCTAATGATTTCCATAAATTCGCTATATTCTTTTTCAGCTTTATTTAACTCAGCCTCAGGCGCTTTGTTATGTAACTCTGGTATGTTTTTGAGTTGTTCATAATTGTCATAAAATTCTTTTAATCCAGAGCTTATTTGATCTGCTGATTTAGAAAAGCCAACCACACCATGTTTATCGAACCAATCATTTTCCTTTTGCAATTGCTTCTTTATTTGTCTCATTGAGGACAGAAGCTTCTTTAGCAAAGCCTGCACTGGAGTATTTTCTTTTTTTTGAGTCATTTGTTATCTCTATATCTTGTCCGAGTACATTTCTTCTTAATTCTTCGTACACAGCTTCGCCTATTTCGCCTAGATCGCCATAACCGGCTTCTATGATACTATCATTACGCTGAGAATTCCACACATCATTACTAAATCCGTGTCCGCTAGTTACTCCACTGGAGGCAAATTGCCACATAAGGGTTAAAACTTGCTTCTCAAACTCAGCCGCTAGCTGTTTTAAAGCAAGATCTATGCCATTTCTTTCGTTTTCATAATTTTCCTTATCTTCTTTGGATTCTTGTTTCTTTTGCCTTTCCTTTAATCCTTTGATTTTTTCTGCGAGTCCTTCATATAGTTTTACAACCTCAGGATTAGAGTTATTAAGTTTAAATCTGCCATTATTATTAATAACTGGCCCATTTGTTTGATTTTTAAGCTCCCTTTTTACTTTTTTGTTTGAGAGGAAATCTGATAATTTTGGCCTCTTTGCTGGTTTGTCTTGAATTTCGCCAGCTTCTTCAGATTTGATTTTATCAGCTAAGCCACTAGCGTCTGTGTTGCAGGAATGTAAGAGGATTGATAGTGATAGTATAATTGTGACAAGGATTCTAGAAGTGTAGCTGTCATTGCAAGTGGTAGTGTAGCTACGACGCGGCAACCCATTTTGATATATGGATTGCTTCGTTATACTATGTATTCCTCGCAATGACGTATCACACATAGACTGCCATTTATTTTACCTCTAATGCGGCATCCAGAGCACCTACGGCTTTCATATTATGTAGGATATTGACAATATCACGCGGATATACACCAAGTTTGTTCAATCCAGCAACAAGGTCGCTAAGATTAGCTCCGCCTTCTAGTAATTTAGCTCCCATACCACGTCTTTTATTTACAGCATTGTCAATATTCGCCTGTTTAGGTCCTGCGGTAGTTGCCGCATACTGTGCTTGCTCACTATCTGCAATGGTTATTATGAGGTTTCCTTGAGCAATAGCTACAGGTCTAATACGAACATTAGCTCCTATTACAACTGTCCCAGTGGCTGCGTCAACTACAACTTTTGCCTTATAATCAGGCTCTATTACCAATGACTCTATTTCTGACACAAACTGAACCACATCATTTTTTCTGTAATTTGGTACTACTATATCTACAGTGGCTGGATCTAGAGCAGCAGCTGTGTTCCCTGTGACATTATTGTTAATAGCATCTGCAATTTTGAGAGCTGTAGTAAAATCAGGAGAATTAAGGCTCAGTCTTACTTTGGATGCTCCATTTAAACTATAGCCAATCTCATTTTCTACTATAGCCCCGCTTTGAATAAAGCCATTATTTTCTGTAGAGGTGCTTTTGGTTTTTACATCTTCAGATGCCTGGTTAAATTCGGCTATTGCTATATGTCCCTGAGCTACAGCGTAAACATTACCATCAGCGCCAAGAAGCGGTGTTGCGAGTAACGTACCAGATCTCAGGCTTTTTGAATCTCCTAAAGCTGATACTCTGACGTCTATTCTCATGCCTTGATGAGCAAAAGCTGGTAGGTTAGCTGTTACCATAACGGCTGCAACATTTTTTGTTTTTAAAGAATTAGTGCTATCATTAGTGTTTAACCCAAGCTTCTCAAGGTAATCTATAAGGCCCTTACGTGTAAAAAGTGCATTTTGTAAATTATCACCAGTGCCGCTGAGACCAACTACAAGACCATAGCCGACAAGCATGTTGTCTCTTATTCCATCTACACTAGTTACATCTTTTATTCTAGTTTCCCCATAGGCGATATTTGCAAAAAGCAAACAGGCTACCAAAAACAACCTCATAATAATTCCTATCATAGATATATTTATTCCTAATCTTCCAGAGGCAATTCTACATTTATACGACAAAAAATCAAACAATTTGGTATATTTTACCATAAAGATTTCGGACTAACTTTAGATCATGTGAAGTATCAACAGACACCACATTCTCGTTAACCTCGCAAAGCTCTATTTTCATGCCATTTTCTAGAGCTCTAAGCTGTTCCAATTTTTCTACTATTTCTGTATGAGACTGAGGTAATTTTACAAAACGTTTCAAAGCATCTCTCTTAAAACCATATATACCTATGTGATGCCAATACCAGTCTCCATCATGTGGTATCATATTACGCGAAAAATATAAAGCAGAATTATCTACAGCTCTAATTGCTTTAACATTTGAAGGGTTGTTGACAGATTCTCGAGGTTCTTTAATTACAGGAGTTACTATATCAGCCTTTGTGTTTCTCAAGACTTCAAATATTTTGAAAATAATTTTAGGTGATACCAATGGTAAATCTCCTTGAAGATTTATTATATACTCTACAGATATTGCTTTTTCAATTTCCTTTAGCGCTTCCCATACCCTATCAGTTCCTGATTGTACATCCTTAGTAACTATAATTGGGATAGCTCCAGCTATGCTTGCTTTTTCCGCTATTATCCATGAATCAGTCGCAACAAAAACTTCACCACATTCGCTTTCTAAAGCTTTATGTACCACATGTTCTATCATAGTATATTCACCAATCATCTGTAGAGGTTTTTCTGGAAGGCGGGTAGAACCTATGCGTGAAGGTATTATGATAACGGTTTTCGGAATCATGATATTATCCTAAAATATTAAATTAAATCTATCTAGAGCAAATTAATCCTTGACATGCTAGAGTTTTTCAGCGATAAAGTAAACCATATTTTTTACAGGAGCCCGTAGCTCAGCCGGTAGAGCACTTGACTTTTAATCAGGGGGTCCCGGGTTCGAATCCCGGCGGGCTCACCAATTCAAAGATATATCCCCAATTGATTATAGAATTTTTGTTAGCGGCATAGATGCCACATGATTTATGAAAAATGCTATTACATTTTTCCTGAATCCTTTTCTAGACTCCTTCCTATGTCCTTAATACCCTTACCACCAAGAGCTTTTTTGAAAGTTTTTATTTCCTTCAAAATGCCTTTGCCATAAGATTTTATATCTCTAGCACTTCCACCTTCGTGTTTTGTCGCAAACTTCATTCCTCTGAGTGCGGCATTAGAAACAAAATTCTGTCTTTTAGTTTGACCTGCGATGCGTCGTGGGGTTATTACTTTATATATTTCATATATAGCAAATCTTCTTAGAATTATCTTTAAGTGTGCCTTGATTTCAGAATTTATAAAAAGATTTTTATCTTTAGGATTGTCTATACCAAACATTGTTTTAGAGATGAGAGTAGATCTATGCATCATTAAATATGTACTTAATTCTTTTAAATGCTTAGCAATAGTATCTTTTTTTTGCCTATAAGCAGTTTTTGCTTTTTCTAAATCTTCTTTTGAGATCGGAATCCTATCAAAAGCAGATTCTATGAGTAACATTATTTCACTTTGTATTGCGCTAAGATTTAAGCTAGATTCTTGCATTGTAGAAAGTATTTTGTCTAATTGTTCTTCAAATTCCCCATCTTCTTCTAAAATATTGGCAAGCGCCATAACTTCAGCAGATAGCTCATTTTCTACGTTTTTAGCATCGAAATCTTCTTCTGGAGGGATCTTAGACATGTTTTTATTCCTCTATTCTAGTGAAGTGCCCTCTATATGTTTTTCTTACAACGCAGAGTTTGCATTGGCTCATTATATCTCTGCATAGATAGGCTGAGTCAATAGCCCTCTGCTTTTTAGCAAATTTATTTTCCCTATGAGTGCAAAATTCACCTATGTCTAGCATTTGCCATACTCTTCCATCAAAAATTTTAGCTTTAATATATCCGTCATCAGTAAGATTTTCATAATCTCCAGGAAATGGATTTACTGCGTCATCGTTTAAATAAAGTTTTACATCTCCAATAGCTGCTTTTGAAAGATCGTCTATATATTTTATATATACTTTGCCTGAAAGAATAATTTGATCCGGTATGCCCATAATTTTATTTCTGTATTTCTTTATTTGGGTATATTATACATTAACAAGAAAAAATGAAGATAAATATGTTGGATAATGAAACGAATTTTGAATCAAAAGCTTTAAAAACTATATCATATATTTCTGACATGATTGAGCAGCATGATGAGGATTGCATCGTGGAGGCCGATTTTTTATCTGATATATTAAAGATTTCAACTCCTATGGGAGAATATGTAATAAACAAGCATAGTGCAGCTAAGCAAATATGGGTAGCATCACCTATTAGTGGTCCGTATCATTTTTCATTAAAGAATAATCATTGGATTAATAAGAATAATATAGATTTATTTGATCTACTCTCGAAAGAATTAAAAGAATTTTTTAACATAGAACTAAATTATGAATAATACTACGCTGAAGTTACTGGACGAATTGAAGACTCATTATGGCAAGCTTGTTATAGTAATGATTTCTATATTCTTTATTTCTAGCTCAATGCTATCATTTGGGCATACAATAAGAATGCTTATTGATTATGGGATCGCCTCTAAGGATATAAATGCATTAGATAAAGCTATTTTTCATATGATTTTAGCTATTTTAGTGCTCGGAGTAGCAAGTTTTTTTCGATCTTTTTACATAAATAACATTAGTAATCAAGTAATTGCAAATATAAGAATTAGGGTATATAGAGCCTTATTGAATAAGCCAATAGAATATTTTGATACAGTTCAGACAAATGATTGTATAAGTAGATTATCCCATGATCTAATGCTTATAGGAGAGATAATAACCAATGTGCTCTCTTTTGCTATACGTAATATATTTATGATGATAGGTGGAATAGTGATGATGTTTGTACAAAATATCAAACTATCTCTAATAACAATACTCATTCTTCCTGCTACACTTATACTCATCAAAATTATTGGCAAGAAAGTTAGGACTTTGTCCGCAAAATTATTGGCTGAAAAATCTACTATCGATGAAATAATAGGTGAAACCCTTAGCAATATAAGAATAATTTATGCTTTTAATGTAGACGAATATAGGGTTTCAAAGTTACTTGAGCAGTCTTATAAAACTGATTTTTTAACAGCAAAATACTTAAGGCTTAGATCATTATTTTTTGCGATGGCAATTTTTATCATAACCTCTTTATTACTTGTTGTGATATGGATAGGTGGCATTGATGTGCTAGACGATAATATTTCCTCTGGCAACATGATATCTTTTCTGTTTTTTGCAATTGCTACAAGCTTTGCTATTGGTGGGATTGCTGAGCTATTTGGAAATATACAAAAATATTTTGCTGCAGCAGAAAGAGTCTTTGAGCTAGAGTTAGGCAGTAAAAGTTCAGCGCAAGATACTAAAACGACGAAAAAATATACTCTTCCTTTAAATCTTAAACTGGAAATAGAGAATTTTTCTTACCCCGCTAGACCGGATGTTAAAATTATCAAAAAAATTTCTATCGATATAAAATCAGGAGAATTTGTTGGAATAGTAGGGCCTTCGGGTAGTGGAAAAAGTACTATATTACAGATTTTACTAGGGATATATAAGCCAAAAATCTGTCGCTTGAAAATTAATGATAATATCGTGGACATAACATCTGATTGGTTGTTGCGTAGTAGAATAGCCTATGTTGCTCAAGATCCTTTTTTATTTTCTGGCTCTATAGAGGAGAATATAAAACTTGGAAGAAATTTTGGTTCTTTGGATAAAGTGATAGAGATTTGTGGACTCGCGCCCATGCTGAAGCAGCTTCCTAAAGGTATAAATACTTATGTAG
>CAZIGS010000043.1:0-7762 GCA_964538645.1 uncultured Rickettsiaceae bacterium | reverse complement strand
ACGCTACAAATCTGCCAGCTAAAATGTTTAGTTTTTACATAAGAAATATGTATATAGATAATAGGCTACGTAAGCCTGGAGGCATAAGAATTCTACAGCAGGAGATAGATTTGAGTAAGATAAAAATCCCTAGTTTTTTTCTGTCATGCAAAGATGATCACATTACTTTATGGAAACCAACTTATAAATCTATGCAGATTTTAGGGGGGGAGAAAATTTTCTGCCTAACTTCCTCTGGTCACGTAGCTGGGGTAATTAATCCACCACAGAATAGAAAATATTCATATTGGGTGGGAAAAGATACAAAATTAGGACCAGATGAATATTTGGAAGAAGCTATAGAAACCCCAGGCTCATGGTGGGGATTTTGGGGAGAATGGGCGAAAAAAAGATCTGGCAAATATTCTTCAGATAATAAAAAGAAATATGACAAATTAGTTAGTATAGAATCTGCCCCAGGAAGTTATGTGAAAGTTAGTTGGTAGGGGGCTCCGGCGCATTTTTATCGTCATCCTAGAGAGTTTTTTTTCGTCATCCTCGGGCGCAGACCCGAGGACCCATCATTGTAAATAGGTTCTCGGGTTAAACCCGAGAATGACGCATGGGGCAAAACAACCGTCACACTCGGCCCTCGTGTCAAGCACAAGGGTGACGAGTAGTGTGATGACGGTTAGAAGCCAATATTAATTAGCATGAAACTCATAGATCATTTGAGCATCAGCACCAATAAGGGTTTCTACTTTTGTTAGAGCTTCATCATCGGCATTGTTGAAGAAATCAGGATTCACAAGATTATTTATCTCTACATCTTTAGCTTTAAGAGCTTCTACAAACTCATCAAGAGCTTTTTTAGCCTCTGCAACAGGATCAACAAGAGCCGATGCTGCTGCAGCAGGAGCTGTTGAAGTTGCAGCAGCGATTGCTTCTGCTGCTGCCTCAGCTACTTTAAATGCATTTTCAGCAGTAAGTGCTTCTGCATCAAGTCTAAGAGCCTCTGCATCAAGTCTAAGAGCCTCTGCTTGAAGAGGTCTAACTTTCGCTTCTGCATCTTGAGCTAATCCTTCAAAACTATCAAACTCGGTTTTAAGTCTATCAACTTCAGCATTTGCTTGTTGTGCATCTAACTCCTCAGCCTTTATTTTCTCAACTAAGTCAACCACTGTTTTCGCATCTGAAAGTTCTTGTTTGAGCTTCTCAAGTTCTGCAGAAACAGTGTCTTTATGACGAATCAATTTGGAATCTGCTGGTTTTGCAGATAATTTTTCTTCTGCCCTAGCAAGCTTTTCCTGCGCTGTTTGTAGTTTTTTATAAAAACTCGATTTGTCATTTTTACTTTCATCAACAATCCTCTGTGAGTCTGGAACATTAGCTTTTTTAGCCAATGATGCTTTAGATTCCAAAAGATTATCAGCAGCTTTTTTAGCGAATGTTATAGCATTAGCATGAGCTGTTGCAGCTTTTTTAGCGAATGTTACAGCATTAGCATGAGCTGTTGCAGCTTTATCAGCCTCTTGTCTAGCAGCTTCTGCGGCTAAAGCAGCAGTTTCATGAGCTTGTCTAGCATTCTCCGCAGCTTGTTTAGCAGTAGCAAGATCAACTGCTGGAGCAGGAGCTGGAACTGCCGGTAGAGCTAAATGTCCCACTGGAGCCAATAGTTTGATTGATGCAATAGTATTAGCTTTAATATCACCACCACCTTCGTGATATGCCTCCAACGCAGCCTCTAAAGTATTAAATGCTGTTCCATGATCACCCATTGTCCTAATATCATCTATAGCTTGTTGAGCACTATCAGCTTCTGCTTGATGTTGAGCAGCTTGTTGTGCAAGAGATGCCACATAATCGTTTGCAGCTGTTAATTTTACATTTAATTCAGCTAATTGAGCGTCAATTTCTGCTTCTTTTGCAGCAACAATTGTGGCTTTTGCTTTAACAGCATCTGCTTTAGCCGCTTTTGTGTTTCTTAATTGTTGTGCTAGTCGTACTACATCAAGGTCAGTCTCATCTTTTTCTTCTTCAAGCTCAGCTTTTTCATGGGCTAAACGTTTAACTTCCCCAGTTAACGCAACTATTGCAGCATCTTCAACAGCTGCAACTGCTGCAACTGCTAAAGCTTTATCAATAGCAGCTATTTCTACATTTATTCTCTTCACTTCCGCATTAGCAGCACCTAGTGTACCACCGCCTGCATCATCATCTATTTGAGCTTTTGCAGCTTCAGCAGCAGCTTTTTCTTTTTCTAATGCTGCTATTTTATCTTTAGGATCAACGCCTGAAAGAATTAGATTCAATACACCAGCAGCTTTTGCAACTGCACTTCTGAAATTGTACAAAGCTTCGAATGTGCTGGATAATTGAGGTCTTACAGTAGATAATGATGCTGTAGCATCCCTTACTAAATTCAACTGACTGTTAACATCATATTCGGCCTTTTGAACTTGCAATTCAGCATCAGCTTTTGCTGCATTTAAAGCAGCCTCTTGCCCTGTAAGATCAGCTAAAGTTGTAGGGTCAGAAAATTCTGCTTCCAAAGCTAATCGAGCCTTCTCTAGATCAAGAAGCTTTAATTTTGTCTCAGCCACTCTTTGTGCTGACAGAGCAGTATCAACAGCTGGAGCCAATTTTACCGCCTCGTTTGCATGAGTCTTTCCATTATTGAAATCTTTATGAGCAGCTTTATATGCAACTAGCAATTTACCTGCTGCTGTATTATCTATCGACATATTAATTACCTTTTTTAAATTTTTATTTATTGTTACTATATTTATGCTGTAGCACCGTCAGCTGCTGCTGCTGCACCAAAAATACTATCTGCACCCATTACTGCTGCATCACCATGCAATGCTGCTGATATATTCTCGGCAGCTGTCAATAATTCATGAGTGGGAATTACCTTCATATCTGCTGGTAATAAACCATTATCAAGAAATCCTTCTACTGCAGCTACCACTTTAATCACTTCAGAATCACGAATATCAACCCCTTTACCAAATAGCACAGCTGCAGCCTTAGCCCATTCTGCGCTAGCATTAGCAAAATCTGTTTCAAGGGTTTGATGTAGACCTTTAGCATTATCAACTGCATTTTCTGCAGCTTGAGATTCTGCCTCTAGATAAGCTTTTTCTGCTTCTAAATTTGCTATTTTAGCTGCATGAGCAGCTTTTATAGCATCTACCTCTTTAGCATATTCGCTTGACTCTGTAGCATGCAAATTATTAAGCTCAGCAATAGCATTTTGCGCCTCATCTGCAAATTGTCTAAGATTATCTAGCAGATCAGAAACAGATGCAGCATCTCCAACTTTAGGAAGTTGTAGACTCTTTTGCACCTCCATAATAGCTCTAAGAATAATTTCCTTATGCAAGAGATCAACTTTATAAGTAGGTAGAGCCTCACTTTGAGCCTTAGCTAATTCCTCAGCTTTAGCATTTGCTGCATCTGCTTTTTCTTTAGCTACATTCTGTAGATCTGCAAGGTCAGCTTTAGAAACTTTAAAATATTCGTCTTGAGTACCCAACAGATCATAAGCAGCTTTAACAGCAGATAATTCTGCAAAAATCTTGTTACCTTGTGCAACCAATTCTGCTTTAGTTGATGTAATACCATTGCCTAGTTCTGTCGCCTTACTTAAAGCTTTATCCAAAACTTCTTGTTTTTTGTCTTCTAATACTTTAATTGCAGAAGCTTTTTGATCTTCATCTTGTGTTAATACATTAATATCTTTTTGAATTTTATCATCATTTGTACCATCTTTCTGAGCTGTTAGCGCAGCGATCTTGACCCAAACTTCTTCAGCATTCATCTTAGCAATTTGTTCATCCAATGCTTCAATCTCTTTTTGTGCCTCTAGACGCGCATCGCCTAATTTTGTCACTTCTGCTCTTGATGTTTTTAGTTTAGCTATTTGATTATCAAAATTTTCTAGAGCATTTTTAAATTCTGTTTTTTGTTCTATAGGGACAGGGCTCGGATTTGTTGAAACACTTGTTGAACCAGTAATATTTGGCACATTATCGCCACTTTGTAGAGCTTTCAATTTTTCAGCTGCCAATTTTTCAGCTGCCAATTTTGCAGCTTCTTCTTGAGCTTTTCTTGCAGCTTCTTCTTGAGCTTTTCTTTCAGCTTCTTCTTGAGCTTTTCTTTCAGCTTCCAATTTTTCAGCTTCCAATTTTTCAGCTTCTGATGTATGAGTAGAAGGATTTTGTTGTCTCAATGACTCTATTTCTTGTAACAAGCCTGTAATCTCCAACTGTACCTGTTTTTTTGCAAGCTTGCTCGCGGCATTTAAAAGTTCCTCTTGTTTCTTCTCTATCTCTCGTTGTAAAAACGCTATCTTCTCTACAAGATCTGACTTTGGATTTGATAACGACATAATATTTTCTCCTTATAAATTTGTTTTAGTGGAACAGATTCTATATTATATAATTAAAATAGTCAAGAAAAAAAAATAATAATTAATATTTTAACAGAAATGGTAAATTTTTATTAAGCTTACATTTGTAATAAAATTACCAGTATTTAATTATCTTTCTAGAATATTTCTCATTATTATATTAGAGACTGCTTGTACTATAGAAAAAGTAACATAATAATAACAATTTAAGAAGCATTTTATGAACATGTTTGAGGCATATAGTTTTTTATTTAGCGATAGTTTCTTTGGAAATATTTTACTCTACGCACATAGCGAATTCGTACTTTATGCGATGAAAAGCTTAGGCGGCTATCAGAATAATGTAATGTTTTTAGTTGCAATCTTAGGCTTTTCTCTATCTTGCATATTTAACTATTTTTGTGGCTATGTGTTATATATGCTATATAAATCATGCGTAGTGGTAAAAAAACAAGCAAATTATGTCAGATTTCATGTGTTTTTTCAAAAATATGGCACTTATTTATTATGCACAAATATGATGCCTCTCTTTGGGAGTTTTATTCCACTACTTGCTGGGTTTGCGTCTTTTGGTTTATGGCGCAGCCTAGCAATTGCAATTGTTAGCAAAGCTATTTTCTATGTTTATTATATATATTTATGATCATTACCATAAACAGCCAAGGATACTATCTTGAATCAATAGCAAATATCATTTCCACTCTTGATCAAAGCCGTTTGAAAATTATCATGCCTACTACAGCTTCTTGTATAAGGCTTCAAAATATATTAGTAAAAAACTCTCCAAACAAATCCTGCATATTGCCAAATATAGCACCAATTATAAATATAGGTATTGGAAGCGAAGATATATACGATATACCAAGCGAACTAATCGAGCCAATGAGTAGTTTGCATCAAAGGATATTGCTGTCCAAGATTATTCAAAGGGAAGATTCAAATATCACCTTTTCAGGTGCGCTAGATTTAAGCTCTCACATAATGAGATTATTTAGCGAATTAACTGAACATGAAATTAGTATTGATGATTTAGACAATGAATCCTTGACAGACACATTATATGATGTAGCAGATCATTGGAGATATAGAACGGAATTTTTGAAGAAAATTTATGACACATGGCAAAAAACCCTGGCAGATTACAGAAAAATAGACCTTAGCCAATATCGCAAAAATATTCTAAAATTGGAAATAGAAGCGGCTAAAAAAAATATCTATACACAGGTTCTAGTAGGGCTTTTTCCAAATAACCCACTTATGAAAGAATTAGTAGAAATCCTGGTTGCATCTAAAGATTCTTACTTTATACCACCACCACTAGATATATCAAAACTAGAGGAGTATAAAAATACTATTTCTAAAACCCACTATTATTACCAACTTGGTAAATTATCCTCATTGCCAGGAATGTGTAACATGACGAAGCAATCCATTATGGATTGGCAAGTCCTTGCTAAAGCAACTCCTCACAATGAGGTCTACTCCACAGCAAACAATCTGCGAGAGGAATCAGATTTAATTACAAATAAAATTTCTTCCTGGCTAAAAGAAGATAGTGAAGCACAGATCGCTATAATATGTAAAAACAACGAGCTAATTAATATATGCCATAATTTACTAAACAGCCAAGGGATTTCTTGTATAAATATAAATGGCTATAATTTATCCAAAACCAAGCCTTTTGAATTTTTGATTTTGCTTATAGAGTCATATGATACAAAACATGAGGTTAATTTAGAAAAATTTATCACATTACTGAAAACACATTATTTATTTTCTGAAGAAGCAAGAGAGTTTGAGCTGAATTTAAGGAAGTCATCAAATTCCATCATTGCGAGTAGTAGCAAAGCTACGATGAAGCAATCCAGTAGCACTTATATGGATTGCTTCGCCTCGCTCGCAATGACAAATACTTCGCTTAAATCATATATTGCTCTAGCAGAAAAACTAGCTCCAGATATTTGGAGTAGTTTAGAGGGGCGCTGTTTAAGTGATTTTTTATACGAACTGCTACAAATAGAAGATATAGAAGAATATGCAAAAGATAATTTGGTAGATTTCATAAAATCCGTAGCCAGCGGTGCTAGGTTTCATAAAAATATTGAGTCTGAGAAAGTGCTATTCATGGGACTCGAAGATGCAAGTATTGGTGGTTATGAATATATAATTTTTGCTGATATGAATGAAGGAAGCATACCTACTAAAATTTCATTAGATCCATGGATGAATAATAAAATGAGAGAAAATTTAGGCCTCATGGACATGTCAGAAAAAATAGGAATAGAGTGGTATTATTTCAAAAACTTACTTAGTAGAAAGAAAATTTACATGACTAGATCTAGGAAAAAAAATGGATCTGAAACTTTGGAGTCCCGCTTTATACAAGAGTTAGTTTCTACAGGGGGTATAGATGTTACCAGCTAAGATCTCTGCTACAAATATTGAAATTCTTATACGAAACCCTTACGGATTTTATGCAAAAAATATCCTTGGACTTCGCAAATTAGATAATATTTTTGACAAAAAATCGCTCTCAAAATTTGGCAATTTTATACATAAGATTATAGAAAAATACACATTAGAATTTGACTCTAAAAGCACGAATAAATACGAGCAGATAATAGAGATTGGTCGTATTATCGCAAGAGAAAACCATCCTGATGATACTATGGTAAATTTATGGTGGCCGAAATTTATTGCTATTGCTAGAGAGTTTGTGGAATTTGATTTAGAACGACGCGAAAATTCTATATTGGTAAGACCTGAAATATATGGTGAAATGAATCTGGAATTAGAAGATACTTCAGTTCTAATAACAGCTATTGCTGACAGAATAGATATGCAAAAAAATGGTAGAATTCATATATTAGACTATAAAACTGGCACTCTACCAACAAAAGCAGATATTATGCAAGGTATCTCAGTCCAAATGCTTGTAGAGGCTATGATAGCCGATATTAATGGTTTTACTGGTATAGAAGGACCACCAGAAGAGCTGATATATGTAAAAATAGCCTCTCGTAGCCCATATGTTACATCTACCTCTATAATGCTAGATGATATAGACCTCAAAGCTCATAAAGAAGGATTAGTCAGGCTGCTTTCTAATTATGCGGAAGGAGGGATGTTCGAAGTTAATCATAACGCCAAATTCGCCCCCAAATATGATGATTATAAGCATTTGGCAAGAAGTGATTGAGAATTAGTGACATAATTATTGAAAAAGCCTATGATTGATTTTGTGAATTATTATTATAATTGCAAACAAAAGGATTGACTATGGTTAAACTTTTTCTAAAATAGAGATATTGAACTCATCAAAAAAGGGAAAGCAAATATGTTGTCAGGAAATTTTATAAACGATACGCG
>CAZIGS010000042.1:0-7861 GCA_964538645.1 uncultured Rickettsiaceae bacterium | reverse complement strand
CCATAGACATACGTAATATTGTTCTGTAATATGTTATGTCATTTATTGCAGCCATATATTAAATAACTATGTACTTCAAAAATTCTCTTTCAATATATATACATTGGCCTTTTTGTCTGGCAAAATGTCCATATTGTGATTTTAATTCTCATGTAGCGAATAAATTTGACTATCTTGCCTGGCTTGAAACTTATAAGAAGGAGATCGAATATTTTAGGTCTTTAATCGAAAATCGATATATAAAATCGATTTTTTTTGGTGGGGGTACGCCATCATTAATGGATCCTTCTATTCCTAGAGGTATAATAGAACTATTGTCAAATATTGGAATAATCGATCCTAACACGGAAATAACTTTGGAGGCAAATCCTACATCGGTAGAAGCTAAAAAATTCGAAGAGTTTCAAAAAGCGGGAATTAATAGAGTGTCTATAGGGGTGCAGTCTTTAAGAGAAGAAGATTTAAAAAAACTAGGGCGTAAACATAATTCTAAGGAGGCGATTACAGCCATTAATCTGGCAAAGGGTATTTTCCCAAAATATTCATTTGACTTGATTTATGCGAGGGAGGGGCAAAATCTTACATCTTGGAAAGAAGAGTTGCAAGAAGCTATGGAAATGGCTGGAAGTCATATATCTCTTTATCAACTTACAATAGAAAAAGCTACCCCGTTTTATTCGATGTATAAAAAAGGAGAGTTGATTCTCCCAGAATCTGATATTGCCGCCGACATGTATGAATGGACTCTGGACTATTTACGCAGTTTAGGTTATAACAGATACGAAATTTCTAATTATGCTTTAGCAGGAAATGAGTCTAGGCATAATTTAGCTTATTGGAACTATGATGAGTATCTTGGAATAGGACCTGGTGCGCATTCTAGAATGGTTTTGGATAATCAGTTAAATGCTTTGATGAATTATCATAGTCCAGAAAAATGGCTAAAATTAGTTAATGAAAGCGGACATGGATTGCAGATTAAAAATATTTTGACAGGTTCTGAAAAATTAGAAGAAATAATAATGATGGGATTGCGTTTAGAAGTTGGTATTACTGATGAGAAGCTCCAAAAATATGTGGGAAAGGGCTTTGCAGACGCGCTTAATATTGAAGAGATAGTGAAGCTAGAAAAGTCTGGATTTGTTAAATTCGATGGAAAACACCTTGCTTTGACTGATAAAGGTATGCTTATGCATAGTAGTGTTGTGGCTAGAATGTTGGTATAAGAGTTCATCTTAGGTAGACAGTGTCGTGTCATTTTAAGCAGAAAGCTAGGATCCAGAATAATCGTCATTCTCGGGCTTGACCCAAGAACATATAAACGATAAATGGGTTCTCGGATTTTTAGCTAAGAGGATGACGGTAAAAGAAAGCCTAAGAATGATGATATGTTTTGAAAACGGAAATAAAAAATGCTTGCAATTACAGAATTGGCCATGGCTTTTGGCCCTAAATTATTATTTACCGATGTCAATCTTAACCTGAATATAGGTAATAGATATGGCTTGGTTGGAGCAAATGGAGCTGGTAAAACAACATTCATGAAAGTTGTAGCTGGCGAAGAAGAGCCATGTTTAGGTGAAGTAACTTTGGTTAAAAGAGCGCGTGTAGGAATGCTCAAACAAGATCAATTTCGCTTTGAAAATACTCTCATAATAAATACCGTGATAGCTGGTAAAAAAGAGCTTTGGGATGCTTTATGTGAGAAAGAAGATCTGCTAGCTCGTGAAATATGCGATGAAGCTATGGGCTACAGGCTTGGTGAGCTTGAAGAAATAATCATGAATAATGATGGCTATACAGCAGAAATTATCGCAGCTGATTTGCTAACTGGCCTTGGAATTAAAGAAGAATATCATTATCAACCTCTCAAAATTTTGTCTGGGGGTTATAAGCTAAGGGTTTTGCTAGCACAAAGTCTATTTGATAATCCAGATGTTCTTATGCTAGACGAGCCTACAAATCACTTAGACATACCTTCTATCTACTGGTTGGAGAATTATTTAAAGGAACAATTTAAGGGCGTACTAATCTTTATTTCACATGATATTGCTTTTGTTAATAATGTCGCAAATTATATTTTGGACATAGATTATGGAGAAATAAGGCAATATACAGGCAATTATAATGATTTCGTTAGGCAAAAACACGAAGTGATCGAGCAGAAAATGCATCAATTAAGCAGTGCAGAAAAGCAGATAGCCAAAATGAAGCTATTTATAGAAAGATTCGGTGCTAAAGCATCTAAAGCTCGACAAGCCCAGTCTAGAGAAAAAATGCTGGATAAAATGATTCTGCCCGATATTGAAAAAACATCAAGAGTAAGTCCTGTAATAAGATTTGGACAAAAAAGACCTTCTGGCAAAACCATTTTGAAAATCAATGGTATATCAAAAAGCTTTAATGAAAACAATATACTAAACAATGTTAGTTTTAATGTTGCGAGAGGTGAGAAAGTAATTATTATTGGACCTAATGGTGTAGGTAAATCTACATTCTTGAAAGTAATATTAGATAGACTCAAACCAGATTCGGGTAGTTATGAATGGGGCTATGAAACCCATGTGTCTTATTTTTCCCAAGATCATCATGATCTCTTAAATGAGGATATTACAGTTTTAGAATGGTTATCAAGAAATATGGAAGATAGACCAGAAAATGCTTTACGTACTGCATTAGGTCAGCTTTTATTTAAGCAAGATGATGCATATAAAAATGTATTAAAACTTTCTGGTGGTGAAGGTGCTAGATTATTGCTTGCCAAAATAGTTTTAGAATCTGGAAATGTTCTTGTCCTAGACGAGCCTACAAACCACTTGGATATAGAATCAAAAGAATCTCTTAGAGATGCATTAAAAGCCTATCCTGGTACGTTAATTATGGTAACCCACGATAGGGATTTTGCATCCTCTATTGCCACAAGAGTACTTGCTATAACGGAGAGAAAAATCACAGACTTTCATGGAACTTATGACGAATATCTGATAAAACATGGGAAGGATTATTTCAAGGGGTGACGAGTGGTGTCATCTTAAGCAGAAAGCTGGGATCCAGTCCTCGTCATTGCGAGGCGTCCGAAGGACAACGAAGCAATCCATAACATAGTCCACAATAGGAACATGGGATGGATCACCACGTCGCATCTTCGATGCTCCTCGTGATGACGATGAAAATGGCCCGAGGATGACGTGATAAAAGAATATGGATTATAAAAACAGGTAAATAATGAAATTAGTTTTTATTGGTAGTGGTTATGTAGGGCTTGTGTCAGGTATTATGCTAGCATATCTTGGACATGAAGTAGTCTGTATTGATTCTGATGAGAAAAAAATTCAAGCTCTCAAAAATCATAAATTACCAATTTATGAACCTGGATTAGAAAAATATTTTCGTAGTACATTATCAAATGAATATCTAACTTTTGCTTCTCATTATAACGCACTTAAATTTTCCCCTGATGCGGTTTTTATTACTGTAGGCACCCCTTCTTTGCCAAATGGAGATGCGGATTTGCAATATGTAATTAATGCCACAATGGAAGCAGTTCAAAATACAAGTGTTGATACAGCTATAGTCATAAAATCTACGGTTCCTCCTGGTACAGCTAAGATGCTAGAAGAAATGATACGAGAGAAAGGTTATGTCCATAAAGTTATATCAAATCCAGAATTTCTTCGGGAAGGAAGCGCTATACAGGATTTTATGAATCCTGATAGAATAGTAGTTGGTACAGAAAGTCCTGAATCTAAAGATTTAATGGAGAAAATTTATCAGCATTTTATTCAAAATGACTATAATATATTATTTACATGCCAGACCTCTTCAGAGCTTGCAAAATATGCTTCAAATGCTTTTTTAGCAACTAAAATAGCATTTATAAATGAAATGGCCAATCTATGCGAAAAAACTGGGGCAGATGTTGATTTGGTTGCAAAGGCTATGGGAATGGATCCACGTATTGGTCCCGCTTTTTTAAAAGCTGGCCCAGGTTTTGGAGGCTCGTGCTTCCCTAAAGATATAATGGCATTAGAGTATCTTGCTAAAGTTCATGATGCAAATTGTTATGTTCTAAGTTCAGTAATTAGTTCTAATCAAAGACGAGCTAAGGATATAGTTTCTAAAATCAAATTAGTATTAGGTGATTTGAATGATAAAATGATCGCGGTACTTGGTCTTACATTCAAAGCTGGTACAGATGATATTAGAGCTAGTCCGGCTATTGAGATAATAAAATTGCTTGCAATGGAAGGGGCGTATATTTGCGCCTATGACCCTGAAGGTATGAAAAATGCAAGTAGTGTTATTAATATAGATATGGCAAGTAGCTATCAATCAGCAGCTAGAAATAGTGATGCTATAGTTATTCTAACAGAATGGCCAGAATTTACAAAAATGGATTATGAAATACTTAAATCAGAAATGAGAGAGAAAGTAATTTTTGACTATCGTAATATTCTAGATCCCAAAATTGTTAGAAATTCTGGATTTAAGATTTATCAGATAGGGAAAAGATGATCATCTGCTTTGCGATGACGGATATATAAACAATGCATAGTTTTTTAGAAAAGAAAATATTACCATATAGTTTTAAGGATTTATTTGCCTTAGTGCTTGAGGTGGAAAAATACCCTGAATTTTTACCATGGATAGAAGATACAAAAGTAATATCTGATTGCGATGGTAAAATGGTTGCTGATATGACGATCAATTTTAAATCAATAAGACGAACTTATAGATCTGAGATAGAGTATGAGCTTCAAGAAGATACTGCTAAAATAGAAGTAAAAGCCAAATCTGACTTATTTAAACATCTATATAATTTTTGGAGCTTTACGAAAAAAGGAAAAAATACTATTCTGCAGTTTCGCATAGATTTTGAGTTTCAGTCAAAAATGCTTGATACTATTGCAAGCCCATTATTTACGGCTATATCAAAAGAAATGATAATAGCATTTGAAAAACGTGCCATGGAGGAACATTGTGGAAACAAAAATAGCTAAATTTCCAAAAGAAAAAATATATGAAGGGCGGGACAAAATTTTCTATTCTGCAGAAGAAGAATTTGCAATGATAGAATTTTTTAAAGATACAGTAAAATTGGCAGATGGTTCTATTATAGATGCTTCCGGTAAAGGTATTTTGCGTAATACTATTTCTGCATATTTAATGGAAAAATTAGATATGGTTGGTGTAGATAATCATTTGATAGAAAAAATGAATATGCGCGAACAATTAATTCAAATGGTAGATATGGTGCCTTTACAGATTTCAGTTTCTTATCTAGCATGTGGAAGATATACGAGTGAGTTTGGTATGGAAGAAGGATATGTATTTGATAGACCTATGATAGATTATTACTACAAGTCCGTAGATAAATATATGCCTGTTGTAAACGAACAGCAGATTATGAATTTATGTATGTTAAGCAAATATGAAATTAAAGCTCTACAAAAAATCGTACAAAGAGCTGGTGATTTTTTAGCTGGGTTTTTCGCTTCGAGTGGTATAAGGTTAGTAGAAGCAAAATTTGAGTGTGGTAAAGTATTTACTGGCGAAGAATTTATCATGATGATAGCTGATGAAATTTCTCCTGATACATGCAGATTATGGGATTTGAATACAAATGATAAGTTGGATTTTGAAGCAATAGCGCTAGCACCAGAAAATGCTATACAAATTTATAAAGAAGTAGCAAAAAGAATTGGGGTGAAATGAATTCACAAAATTGCTGAGCAAGCTCCAATAGAGCATTTGGGTCTTTGCAGAATGACGCTGCATAATGCTATGTCATTACCTTGCAATGACGATAAAGTACTATGATAACAAACAACATGCTAAACAATCTAATACTCGACATAGCTGATTCAACCATAGCCGCTAGTGTAGCTGCTAGAGCTTTTTATGGGCTTGGAGATGAGAAAGCTGCTGATAATGTAGCTGTTGAAGCAATGCGGAAAGTACTTAACAAGCTTCCTATTTCTGGAAAGATCGTCATAGGCGAGGGGGAGCGTGATGAAGCTCCGATGCTATATATTGGGGAGAAGCTTGGAACTGGAGGCGTAGAATTGGATATTGCAGTAGATCCATTGGAGGGTACCACAATTTTGGCTCAAGGTAAAAATGATGCTATGTCGGTTATAGCCTTAGCAGAAGCTGGTAATTTACTGCATGCTCCAGATTTATATATGAACAAAATTGCTATAGGATTTGATTTTCATGAAAGAATTATTGATTTAGATAATAGTATTCTAGAGAATTTACAAAATCTTGCTTTAGCAAAAAAATCTTCCATAAATAATCTATCAGTTATAATTCTAGATCGACCTCGTCATGAAGAGATAATAGCAATAACAAAAGAAGCTGGAGCAAGAGTGAAGCTCATTCAAGATGGTGACATAGCTGCTGTAATGGCTACATCTCTAGGGGAAGCTGACGTTTATCTAGGAATAGGTGGAGCTCCTGAGGGAGTACTAGCTTGCGCTGCTCTAAAAACCTTAGGAGGTCAATTTTGTGGAAGGTTATTAGTACGCAATAATGATGAGGTGTTACGAGCAAAAAAAATGGGAATTATTGATTTTAACAAACAATATTTTCTTGATGATATTATTAGAGGAGATACAGTTTTTATAGCCACTGGAGTTACGGATGGTTGGATGTTAGAAGGTGTGAAGCATAGTAATAATAAAACTATTACAGAGACCATGATATTGGATTCTGCCGAGCAGAAGAAAATAAGGAAGATTATAACGAGTGTATAAATCAGTATTAAATAAAAATTGGTGTTTAAAAGAAGCATCTCTTGATCTTATAAATCGCTATATGCAGCTTTATTCTCTGAGTGAAATAGAAGCAAGGATTCTTGTAACACGTGGAATAGAAGAATCTATGGTTCCAGATTTTTTAGACCCAAAACTCCGAAATCTTTTGCCAGATCCTTACCATCTGCTTGACATGGAAAAAGCGGTTAATAGAGTAGTGGAAGCAATTCTATCTAACCAAAAAATCTGTATTTTTGGAGATTATGATGTAGATGGCGCAACATCATCTGCTCTGCTCAAAAAATACCTATATTCGGTTTCAGCTGACGTACAAGTATATATACCTGATCGCATGAAGGAAGGCTATGGCCCATCACCTGAGGCAATGATAAAGCTTCATCAAAAAGGCATAAAATTGGTTGTTACTGTTGATTGTGGCGCTATGTCTTATAGTGCTATCGATGCAGCAAATGAACTAGGGATAGATGTAATAGTTATAGATCACCATATTTGTGCAGATATTCTTCCAAAAGCTTTTGCTATAATAAATCCAAATAGATTAGACGAAACTACAAATTATAAATATCTAGCTGCAGTTGGGGTATCTTTTTTATTCGCCATAGCAATATCTGCAAAGCTAAAAAATGATGGGTTTTTTATGAGTAAAAAAATAGAAGAACCAAATTTGTTAGAATATTTAGATATAGTTGCCCTTGGAACCGTTTGTGATGTAATGCCTCTAATTGGTCTTAATCGCGCTTTTGTAAAACAAGGTCTAAAAATGTTGGCGCAGAGGAAAAACATTGGTCTAAAAGCACTATCAGATGTATCTGCTATAGATAGCGCTCCTAACTCATATCATCTGGGTTTTGTTTTGGGGCCACGTATTAATGCAGGAGGAAGGGTAGGGGAGTCATATCTAGGAAGTAGCTTGCTTTCTACTAGTTGTGAAATTGAAGCTATGGAATTGGCAAAAAAATTGAATGATTTTAATTTGCAACGTCGCCTTATTGAGTCAGATATAATTGAGGAAGCATTTAAGTTAGCAGAGATGCAAGCTAGTGATAATTGTATTATGGTTTCAGGTCCATGGCATCCTGGTG
>CAZIGS010000041.1:0-7888 GCA_964538645.1 uncultured Rickettsiaceae bacterium | reverse complement strand
TCCCTTCTACTTTATCTATCATCATTTACTCTTTTAATTACAATATTTGCTATTTCATCTTCAGATTTGAGCCCGTCTATCTTTATAATTCTTTCTGGAAATAATTCTACCAATTTATTAAAACATAGCCTTAGTTTCTCATGTAGTTCTATTGGAGCAGACTCAAATCTGTTATTACCACCTCTTTGATTTGCCCTAACAAGCCCCTCTTCTACTGGTACATCTATAAAAAATGTAATATCAGGCATTATATTCCCAAATATTTCTTTATGTAAATTTAATACTCTATCAACACCTAATTTATGACCTTGATAACATAGGCTAGAATCAACAAAACGGTCGCAAATTACAATATTTCCTTTTTCTAACGAAGGTAGAATAACATGGAGCAAATGCTCATTTCTTGCGGCTAAAGCCAGCAATAATTCTGTAGTTACATCCATATCATGGTGTACCAGCACTTCCCTAATCGCTTCTGCAACCTCAGTACCACCTGGTTCTCTTGTCCAAACACAAGGTATTTTTCGAAATTTAAAATACTCAAGCAAACGCTTGCTTTGTGTGGTTTTACCACTACCTTCACCACCCTCAAATGTAATAAACAAAGGTTTTTTCATTGGTGTTTCGACCCTAAAAAATAACTCTGAGAATTAATCTCATGCAACCTTGAAATAGTGCGCTGAAATTCCTTTTCTCTTTTCCCATCAGGATATATTTTTTCAGGACTATCCGCAAGACTAATAAATAAAAGCAGTTTATGAAAATAGATATTATCTATGAAATTTATAAATCTAATTGCAACGTCCGTTTCATCTTTCCCTATATAAGGAACATTTTCCATAACAACAGTAGTAAAATATTTGCAAATTTGAATGAAGTCATTAGATGAAAGATTTTCTCTACATATGGCATCAAAATCTGTAATCAAAACTGTTTTATATGTATCTGGAAAAACTATTTTTCTACCAAATATTTCTAGGCTTGTAGGAAAATGTTTCCCGCTACCTGTAATATTTTTTTTAATCTCATCCATCTTACGCTTTGTATCGGAATTAAGAGGATAGAGCACTCTTGAGGCAGCTTCAATTTTATCTAACCTATAATCATGCGAACCATTTAAAGAAAAGACTATAAATTCCTTGTTTACCATATTAATAAATGGCAAAAACTGTTCTCTTTGCAAACCACCGTTATATAGCTGATCTGGAACTGTGTTACTTGTAATCAAAACCCCTATTCCTGCTTTCCTAAATTCGCCAAATAAACGAGATGTGATCATAGCATCTGCTATATCCGCTACTTCAAATTCATCTATACATATAAATAAGTATTTCTTAGCTATATCTCTAGCTATTTTGACTAATATATCACGCGCAGAAGGAGCTTCATATTTATGCACAGATTCATGTATATCTCTCATAAAATCCTGATAATGCACAAATAGCTTAGGCACAGAAAGTTTATTATAAAACTCTCTAGCTATCATTGTTTTACCTCTACCAACCCCACCATAAATATATATGCTATTATAAATGCTAGATGTTTTAGGTTTGGTAAATTTATCTACCAATTTGCCCACTATGTTTTTAGGCTTGTAATTTTCTATATCAGAAATTATCTTTTCTAATATTTTTACAAGCTCTTTTTGACCTGGGTCTAATTGAAATGCAGGTATCATATTTCTACGCTCGTCATCCTCGGGCTTGACCCGAGGACAAATTTCTTAACAATCATACAATAAATATTTTTCACAACAAATTTTATAGGTCCTCGGGTCAAGCCCGAGGATGACGAAAAAAAGTAGGACTTATTTAGGATCAATAATTTCATATTTCACAGGAAAGAAGTTCGTCTACTCTATCATATAACTTCAAATAAGCAGCTATTGCTAAGAACACGTCTCTATGATATTTAGCATCTACTAAATTATAAAATTTGTCATAGATATCAGACGGATTCATAGGTGAAGATTGATAATATAGATCAAATAATTCAAATGATGGTACTGCTGTAAAAGCAATTTCTAAAATTGCTAGATTTTGGTAATTAAGCCCTAAGCTAATATTCATTGTACAAAGCAATTCTATAGTTTCTAATGATACAGGATTATATTCCAGAGATTTTTCTAAGAATTTCACCGCATCCTGCTCTTCCCCTTGCGCAAGGTAATATTTGGCACATTTAAGATATAAATCAGCAATCTCGTCTTTTTTATGTTCTTTTTCTTCCTTAAAAATACCAGTATATCTTTCCATATACATAGTAAAATTATCCCACATATTCAAATTCGCATATAGTAAAATAAGTAGATACATAGTCTCTTCATCTATATTAGAATCTATTCTAACATATTCTATAAAGCCCAAACTCTGCTGATAGAGACCTTCGTTAAATAATTTCTTCGCAAGTATTTTAGCTGCAAAATCATGATATTGCTTATTTGATAAAAGATTATGTAATAAATATATATTCCTTTCAGAATCTTGGTTAGATACTGCTTTAATTAAATTTATATGATCTGTGAAATCCTTATAAGTAGACGCAGGATCTAGCTTTGAAATACCACGCTGCGCTGCCTCAGCTTTACCCATAATCATATTAGCATAAGAATCTAAGATGATTTTAGTATGATTGCTTCTCTTATAGCCCGCTAATTTGGAGGCTATCATATATGGGGCCTTAAATATAATACCTATAATACGAATCCCTAAAGAAGAAACACATACTAGAATAATAAAAAACACTATCAGTAAAAAAAGACTCACATCTATTCTATAGTCAAATAGTAAGATAGAGAGCGTAGTATCATACTTACTCACAGCTATAATAGCGAGATATGACAAAGCCAAAAATATAATTGTTGATAAAAATCTAATCATAATTTAAACAATATTTTAAAAACTCCTCAGAGTAAAAATATTCCTCAATAATACTAAGTTCATTTCGCAAATTCTTATGATCTTCTTCCATAGCCTGATAAAGCGGATTTTCCTGTCTAATATTTATCATTTTATTGACTAGGCGCTTTACAAAATTCCCCTCAAGCGTGACTTGCTTATATTGCTCACTTTTGTGAGTAAGATATTTCTCTCTATGCGACATTAATCCATCTAAAGCTGCTGTAACTTTTTGAGGATATTCTAGTTTAGAAGATCTCAAATAAGAGAGTTCTTTTTCATAATCTATATTCGCATAGAATTTACTCACCAACCTACCAACAGATGTGATGTATGACCTATAAAATTCTGCATCTTTTACCCCCATCTCCTCAAGCTTTTCTCGCTCCACCTCTTCTTCAATAGACCCCACAGGGCCTAAATCATGTATTATTGTACTATGCTCTTTCTTATGCTCATCTGTATCTAAACCTTCAATATGTGGAGTTTTTTTATCAGCCTGCAAAAGCTTATAATTAGAAATTATATAATCCAAATTTGGTATGATGATGGAAGAAATAATAAGTATAATTGCTCCAAATTTAAAAGCTAGACTATATCCCTTAGCTTTAATGGGATCCATTTCAGTCTCATGCTTTTCTATCTGTATTTTCTCTTTCATATTCAACAAGTAATCTTAAAATTTCTGATGCTTTCGGCTTAGCGGGAAATAGAATTGTAGAAACATATCCCTCATATTCAGACGCTACCCCTGAGCTCATCGCTATTACAACAGAATTTTTAATATTTTGCAATAAATTGTGGCGTTTCAGTAGTAGTATTAAATTACTAGCGCAGTTTTTGGAATACAGAAATATATATTTTATTCCTTTTTTAATCTCTTGAATTGTATTTTCATCCAAACTATCCGGATATTCTACATTATATATTACATGTCTTTTGGCACTCTCAAAATCGGTAGTTATTATATTACCAGAAAAGTAGATAATTCGGTCATTAAGGACATTACCGTCATCCTCGGGCACAGACCCGAGGACCCATTTATCATTTATAGGTTCTCTGGTCAAGCCAGAGAATGACGGAAGAATCAAAACCAACTCCTCAGCCGCTTCAGCTATATATTTTATATTCAGCTTAGGGTTTAGTTTTAAAATGCTAGCAGACTCCTCTCCCACTACAAAACAATTAGCATTATAATGATAATTTTCTGCTATTATTTTTGCTGCAAATTTACTCGTAATAATAATATCAAGTCCGTCTCTAAACTGGATAAAATCTACTGGTAATTTTTCATATGATATCATAGGCGTAAGTATTGGTATAAAGCCCAATCTACTTACTTCTCCAGATAGGATTTGATTCTCATTTTCGCTTCTTGTTAGAAGAATTTTTTTCATATGGATTATCACTTTTTACAAATGAAATTCTAATAGGCACACCTGGCAATTTAAAGTTTCTTCGCATATCATTTACCAAATATTTAGTGTAGGATTCCGAAATTTTATCTGGATAATTTGTAAAAAATTTAAATGTTGGTGGTCTAGTTTTTATTTGTGTACAATATTTTATCCTCACACGCCTGCCATTTTTTTGCAGTGGCAATTGATGAGCTTCCAAGGCATAACCAAGCCATTCATTTAACTTATTTGTAGCAATACGTTTATTCCAAATAGAATAGATTTTTATGCAAGACTCAATCACTTCATGTATATTGGTTTTATTTGTAGAAGATAAATAAACACATGGCACCCCTGATACTTGAGCTAAATTCAATGTAAGCATATGTTCTAAATTATCCTTATATGCCTTTTTATCCTCTATTAAATCCCATTTATTCAAAGCTATTACAAGACTTCTGCCTTCGTTAATTATCAAGCTTGCAATATTGAGATCCTGAGCTTCCAAAGCCATAGTACTATCCAGCATAAGAACTACAGTATTTGCATATCGAATGCTTTTTAGAGTACTAGCTGCAGACATTTTTTCTATAGATTCTATAATATTGCCCTTTTTACGGAGTCCAGCAGTATCGACAAGCTTTATAGATTTGCCCTTATATTCCCAATCTATATCTATGGAGTCTCTCGTAATACCAGGCGTAGGTCCTGTAAGTAATCTATTTTCATCCAAAAGCGCATTAATGAAGGTAGATTTTCCAGCATTAGGTCTTCCAACTATTGCTATTTGAATAGTATCAGAAGTAAAAGGATCATCTGCTACTGGTTCATATGATTCAAATTTTTCTATTAATTCATCACAAAGTCCTGCAAGCCCTATCCCATGCTCTGCAGAAATCCTTAGTGGAGCACCCATGCCAAGCTTAAAATACCCACCATCTTCATAGACAGGTTTTTCACATTTATTTAGTACTAAAATAGTATTTTGATTATGTTTTCTTACTAAATTTGCAAAATTTTTATCAGTTGGTGTAACACCTACTGAACCATCTAAGACTAAAATCACTATATCAGAGTTTTTAATAGCGCTGATAGATTGCTCAGTCATATTATGCTCTAATTCACCTGGCTTAGCATCTTCAAGCCCAGGAGTGTCGATAATGATAAATTCTAGCGGGCCAAGCTTTGCATCAGCATATTGCCTATCTCTTGTAACGCCTGGCTTATCATGCACAATAGCTTTTTTATTTTTAGCAAGTCTGTTGAATAATGTAGATTTCCCTACATTTGGCCTTCCAACTAATGCAACAATAGGTTTTGACATGTGTTCTTTTTGTGTTTTTTTAATGGAAGTATTATATAGGTTTTTAAGAAAAATGGTATAGAATAGTGTTGACGCACTAATTAGTTGAATTATAATTACAGTTATTCGATGGGAGGTTTGTTATGAAAGGTCTGAAAGTCATTTTTATAAAACAAAATATATCACTAATGCTAGGTGATAATAATTATAAAAAAGAAAAAAACTTATTACTCAACTAGAGCAAAATACTCCGAGTAAAAAGACCATAGGATTGGCTTTTTTAAAAGGAAAAATTAAAATTGCAGATGATTTTGATACTTGGCCAGATGATATCGCTATTGCTCTTGGAATAAGGGATTAGACTTTGAGGTTATTTCTTGATAGTCATGTATTAATTTGGGTTACAGAAAATAACCCTAAATTACCTAAAAATATAGCAAGTTTAATTGAGGACAATAATAAGGATATCTTTGTTAGTATAGCTACTCTTTGGGAGCTGTAAATTAAAAGCTCATTAGGTAAAATGCATATACCTAAGAATCTGCAAATGTCATTAGAAGAAAATAATTATATGCTATTAAATATTACCCCAGCACATATAGAAAAACTTTACAAACTACCTTACATTCATCGTGATCCATTTGATAGAATGTTTATAGCACAATCATTAGTAGAAAACTTATTGCTAGTCACTACAGATACTTAGATACTTAGATACTTAGATACTTAGATACTAATGGAGATTTTATAAGACCTGAGTCTACAAATGCTCTACGTATAACTTATAAATCCTTACAGGCTTTATGGTATGGATCACGACGCGCCCCTAACGCTCGCTCTTGATGACGCTTAGACTCATCTCTACTCAGCTCCACTCGCAATGACTGGTAAAACCATTGCAAATATACAACTTACTTCTCATGAAAACACCATCTAATCAGCCTTCATATACATAAAGACAAGTAGGTGTGTTAAGATTTAAAGATATAGTTAATAATGGGTGATAATGTGAGTAGCGGACGCGAAGAAACTGAACAAGAAAAGGAGCGACGAAAAGAGCTAGAGCGTGTAAGGGATGCACAAAGAACACAGATGCTACAAGAAATACAAGAAGGCATTACAGCTCGAGAGAAACTGTCCCAAAATCCTACTACACTAGAGTATCAATTATATAAACCTCAATTAGATCTAGACAGAGAAGCTCACATTGCACCAGGAGCGGCACAAGACCGTTCTTTACCTCCTATTGCAGAGCGTAAAAAAATATTCGAGACCATAGCAAAGAGTGGCAAAGAATCAACAAGAACATCTATCCAAGAGCCTAGTAGAATTCCGAAAGAACGACTAGAGGGATTCGAACGCAATAAGCCACCTCTTCCACCCAAACCATCATCAGCAGTGATTGCTGCAAGACGAGCAGAAGCAGAAAGAAAGTTAAAAGAGCAACAAGCCACATTAGCTACACCAGGTTCAATGCATGAAGAACGCATCGCACCAGATCCAGCTAAAGCAGCCGCAGCTTTAGCAAGATTCGCTCCTACTACACCAAAGCTAGTAGAGCCTTCAAGTCCACCTGCCCCTCAGAGACCAATAGCAGCTCCAGACCCTGCTTTACCAGCAGACAGCGGAGCTCCTGTAACTCCATCTATCCCTATACAAACAATAGTACCAGATACAGCTCTAGGAAAATTGATAGATTATATTGATAAGAACCATGATGCTCAAATAAAGCCTCTAATGGATGGCAAAACTGGTAAAGAAAATAAAGCTGAAATAGCTTCTAAAATGAGTAGCGAATGCGCTCAATCTTTAAAGCCTTTAAGCACTGCCCTTCTCGTAACGCCATCTACAGCTCTGAGTGAGACTGATGATAGAAAAGTATATCATATAGAGCCTGAGGAAGAAGGTCCTATTTTTATGCCTCGAAAAACTCTTGATGGTAAAACTTTGAAGAAAGGTAACCCTCCAGAGATTGTGTATGACATAGTATATTATGTAGGGGATGGCACTGGGGGATTTAAACCAGACTTAACAAAAAGCTTCATAGCTCCAGACGGTCATCCAGACGGGTCAATGACATCTGCACCTAAGGCATTAAGAGAAGCTTGCTGGGCACATCATAAAGATGCACATGAGAAAACACATGGGACTATTATTGCAGCACCATTAGCAGCAGCTCCACCACCACCACCACCTCCACCTCCACTAAATGGCACTCCTAGTGAGGTATTAGGAACTGCAGTAGAAATAGCTGGGGCTCAATCTATCAAGCCAAAATCTTTACAAAGTCA
>CAZIGS010000040.1:0-7898 GCA_964538645.1 uncultured Rickettsiaceae bacterium | reverse complement strand
AACAAAGGATTAATAACCTGGAGTGTAAAAGATCCACCAGTTTGTTGACCAGATATGCTAATAAGATAACTCCCTATACTATCGGGATAATCAGTTGGCTTGTTATTTATCCTAAACCAAAAATAACCTGCCCCTTCACCCGTATTAATGGTTTGTGAATTATTACTATCAAATGTAATAGTTGTAGCATTATTGGCCAAAGAACTATTTGCAGGGTTGTTTGGATCTTGGCCAGATGGTGCTATTATATACTGAACAGCTCCACGATCTGGGTAGGAATCTGTCAAAAAATTACCATTAAGTCTTCTGCATTTTGTTTGACGCAACTGAAATACATATCCGCCAGTTTGAGTTGTAGAATAATCCGCCCCATGGAAACGATATTGCAAATAAGCTACACTTGGACTATCAAGATTATTATATTCACCAGAGTAAATTTTTCTTGCCGTATATCTATCTGAATCTCTATTACTATCTGTTTGTTGTGCAACAGATGTATCACTACCAGGTAAAATAACACTTACCCATTTACCATTACCAAAAACTCTAGGATTAGTAGGATATACCTGATTATCAAACCTATATTGCAGGCCAGAAGCATCTGTAGCAGTAAACCAGAACTGAGTAGGAATAGCTGCTATATTACCACCACAATATCCAGTAGGCGTACCAGCAGCTGGATTTAGCGTCAAATCTTGTAGCATAAAGCTTGGGGAAGTAAATCTTGCTATATTTAAGCTTCCATTATCCAAATATGCTGGTGGTAGCTGTGTATAATATGTACCATAGCATGAGCATTGATCACAGCTATTCTCATCCCAAGGCCATACACAATTTTTACAGCTGCAATTACATTGATGATCGCATCTAGACCAGGTTTCGCAAGTAACTCTATAACCATATTGCTGACTCCCATTCCATAAACTATATCTACCACAAATAGGAGAATAGATCCTTTTACCCTCTGAACAATCTGCTACGGTCGGAACATTTGTTATACTATCTGTCACAATAGTATTATTGGAATTTGATGAAAGTGCAGAAAGGGCACTATTATAGCCAGCAAGCTGCTGGTTAAGCTGGGTAATCGTTGCATCAGTATCTGCCAATTGCCTTGTCAAATCTGTCCTTTGAGTATTAAACGAACTTTGCACAGTAGCTAATCTAGCAGTACTATTTGCATCCAAAGTACTTTTATCAGTAGTATATTGCGCTTCAATAGCTTGCTTTTGTGTATTTTTCTGGGCAGAAGTTAAACTAGCATTGTTATCAACTGCTGCTATATCAGAAGCTTTTCTTGTATCAAGAGCTGCAAGAGCTGTATTATAATCTGTCCGCACAGCGTTCATAGCAGCAGTTCTATCTGCAGGCAATGTAGTATTTAGCTGATTGGCAATTTGTGTTCTTGTGCTATTTGCAGCTGGGAGTGTGACATTTAATAGATTATCCCTTGCTTCAGCAGCTGCAGTCTGCTGTGGAGTCATAGATGGACCTGATGCTGGAGGATTATTAGTCGCAGCACTTACTGGTATAGCAGCTATACAGGCAAGCCTCTGAGAATCTGGTAACCCATTACAATCAGCTAAGGTTAGGCTAGGTACTGGATCAGTAGGAGAGGCAGCTGCTTGAGCAAGGCATGCAGTTCTAAGATCTCCTGTTAAACTATTGCAATTAGAAGAGCTAATATTTTGTGCAGGAGCATTAACATTTAGAGAGTTATTACAAACAGCCCTTGCGTTTGTAGTGGCTTGAGCTAAACAGTTTGTTTTTTCATTACCTGTTAGACTGTCACAAGAAGGTGAACTCTGAATATTCACTGAACTACAATCATTGGCAGTCAAAGTATTAGGATATGTTATAGCTGAACCGACTGGTTTAACATTGTCATTCAATATTACTTTTACCAAGTCATTACGGTAGACCTCAGTAAGATTTCTCCAACCGTTAGTACGAGCATCAAAAATTAATGTTAATGGTGGTGCATTTTCTTCAACCCTTGGTATCGGGATTTTCTTTCCTGCACTATTTGAGTAATAAATATTGCTATTTGGTGGACCAGATGGGATATTTCTATCCTGTAAATTATATAATGGTACATAAGCTCTACATAAGCTTAGATTACCAGAAACACTTATTTTTAAAGTTTGATTTGGCTGAACAATATAATTAGCCTTTACCCAATGACCATATTTTGTAGTATCCGCACTTAATACTTGTCGACCATTAACTGTATTTGATACTGTAGTATAATTACCATCACCTCTCACAGTAACATTAGCTGCTACAGCATAACTTGTACTAGTCATACTATCAAAATTGTAACGCGGAAAACATAAGTTAGAGAAATCCGCTAAAGAGCTTAAAAGCCCAAGCCAAAGCCCTATTAGAAGACATAGTATCTCAAAACGTACTATGATCATTATAAGACCGCTTACAATTTTACCAACATTTCCTCTTTTAGACACGTCGTACCTTAGTCTATATTAATAATTTACTTTACTACAAAATCAAGCACCCATATTGGGAGATGGTGGAGCTCCACCAGAGCCTTTTCCCCCTTCACCTCCGCCGGCACCACCTCCTCCACCCATACTAGGCGCAGGAGCTCCTCCACCCTGACCAGCACCACCTCTAGAAGGAGCACCACCAGATTTTCCACCATCTTGGCCACCATCTTTTTTTGACTCAGACTTTTCTTTTAACTTGTCTACAACCTTTCCTACCCCACTATTAAGCTTATTTTGCATAGCTCTAGCCATGTTTTTCATATTTAAAGCTACACTTGCAACACTTAATCCACCTGTAAGATCAGAAGCCATAGAATAGACCACATCAAGAAAGAATCCCATGATATAAGAAAACACTATCAACAAACATGTATTAGCGAGTAAATTTAACTGATCTTTTGCATAATCTACAGTAAAGAATATTGCCCCATAATCACTCCACCCTACACCAAGTACATAATTGATGATCATAAAGCCTGGTGTTGTTATGCATGACTCATAATCACCCTGCGGTAAACGTGGTTCAAATGTACTAAAGAAACGCTCCCCATTTGAATAATCATGCCTTCTAAACTGACAACCTCCGAACAGCACATCATCATACATATTCATAGCAAAAGCTATAAATCCTGCCATAACCATTGGCTGAAGAGCGCAAGATAAAGTAACTTTTAACCATGAATCAAAATAGGTTTTCGTTCTTTGGAAAAGTGCCATTGGAACAAAAATAGGCGATATATAAATAAGAACATGCAATGTCACCAAACAGACTGTATATAAACTCACAAACCCAAAAATTAATGATAGAATTATAGTTACAAAATACACTAGCCCAACAACGACTATGATATTACCACCAAGTAGCAACAAGAACATTATAACTGACATTCCTATCTGTTGCATCTTAGATGCGGCATTTATAGTAGCATCTATAGCCGAATTAGCCGCATCCTCTGCAGCTGATATTGCTGCATTAGTGGCTCCAGTAACACCAGAAACAACTGCACTTGCCGCAACAGCAGCACCTGAAATTATTTCATTAGAGGAATCTACAGCTCCTGACATTGCAGAATTTGCAGCATTTGCAGCATCAGACACTGATGAAGTAGCTGAACTAGAAACACTAGAAATGGCTGAAGTAGATACATTAGATCCTGTAGCCATTCCAGAGGTAGCAGCAGAACGACTCGAGCCCGCATTCATTCCGAGAGCGATAGAATCTGTATTATCTCTTCCTGTTCTAGAAATTTCAGTATAACCGTTAGAAAAACTATGAGCACTTAAGAAACCAAATCCATATATTTTCTTTACCATAATATATGCGCCTAGTTTACAATCAATTCTATCCCATAATCCAAAATAACCCTTACCTTCAGGATAATGACTATTATCAAAATCACATAATCCTCGCCCACCACTTCCAGCATCAAAGGTCAGCGCAGCTAAATCTGATGTCATTTGAGTGAGTATCGGTAAGCCCCACTCCAGCATTCCGCTATGTGTGGTTTTCACCCCGCCTGAAGTAAAATATACTGGCCCCCAACCAACAGAAAAATACCCTACTAACACCATTTTCAAGACAAACATGACTACACTTTCGGCTGTTAGTTTGTCAGGATTCATCAATAAAGTTATTCCATATCCCATAGTATATAAAATAAGCAAAGCTCTTACAGAAACTTTAAGCGACTCTTGAAAAGATGCAAAACTAGCCAAGAATGACATATTAATGTTTGCATCACCACCTACACAACCTTCTTGCGGATCAAAAAATACATTATGTAGAGTTTCAGTTAAGCATTCGATCGCAGGACCTGTAAAACTAAATAACGACTGGGAAGCATGAGACTTGTTACATGAATATGATATTATCGAACAAGTTGGAGGAGCCTCCTCTACAGGCGCAGTATTGGTCATATGAGATATTTGTTTACATACTAATGGCTGATTCCCATAAGGCGTAGGCATTGTAATACATAAAGATTGCGTACATCTCAAAACATCTTGTAATGAAACATTCTTAGTACGAGTACAAGCTGGTGTTGCTATATATTCCGCTTTAAGCGTTAAGGTATTAAATAATGGATTTTGTCCTAGTAAAGCACTTCTAGAAATACTACTGAGACTTACAGATGCACCACCGGGAGTTAATGTTGCAAAATCACATGGTGGATTGAGTGCATCATTTTTTATACATATACTAACTGATTCCACATTATTGTTACAATTAGTAACCCCTTCAGCAGAATCACCTGAAGTGTTCACAACAGGAACATATTCTGTTATATTTAAAGAATTTTGGATATACCCATAGGCAGTATTATTTCTTAAATAAGTTATATCCTCTCCAACTGGCAACGGTACCCCTGGGCAATTTTCCCCAAAAGCTCCGTATGCAATATTATTATGAATAAAAAATGCCAATATAAGCAATGAATATATAGCAAATTTTATTCTTACAAATTTATACATTTACTTTAATTATCTCAATTTCCTAAAAATATTACGCATCACTTTCTCCTTCAGATCCTCTTAATCTTTTAGATAGACCTTTATTTCCATCACCACCATCTTTAGAAGGAGCGTCCGTAGCAGAAGGAGCGTCTCTTTGAGGTGGAACAGCACCACTATGTTTTGGACCCGTTCCAACATCACCACCACCAGCATCTCCACTAGTAGGTGAAGGACCTCCACCAGATCCATCTCGCGTACTAGAACCAGAAGTTCCACCTCCGGAAGAACCTCCACCTCCACCAGCACCTCCCATACTAGGGGCTGGTTTTGCCCCTCCTCCGGCGCCACCACCTTTCCAAGCCTTTCCAGCCATCTCTAATCCAGCCATAGCTTTATCTGAGAGCCCACGCGGAGCTACCACACCAGAAAGCGTGACGCTTTGAGCAATATCCGAAGCAAATTCTCCGAGCTGTGAACTGAGCTCATACATCAAATATAAAAGTAAACAGCACGTCATTAAATTTACTATCATACTCCATGATAATTGCGACAGAAGTGTAAAGTAACCAAGAAAGAATCCCATTACTGGGGTAATACCAGATAATGCTCCAAATTCACCAATATAATCTGCTAATTTTTTCTCAGCCTCTGGTGTAGAATTCATATCTACCGTTGTACCATCCTGAGACTCTCTTCCTATCCTTGCAGCTAAGGCGCCTAACGGGTTGTTTAAAATCCACCCTATACTTTCTTGACAACTAGCATAATCAGCCTCAGACTCGTAATGAGATTTTGCATTATCAATAATAAAAAGCTTTTTATTTCTTACTTCGCCATTAGCGTCATATTTTTTCATCGTCATTGGTATATATTTACAGGTTCCATAAAACCCCATATCATAAAGAGCAAACATCAAAGTCATAAACCCTATAACAACCACTGGTTGTAATACAAACGATATCATTAATGTATACCAACCTTCAAAATATCCTTTGGTCTGTTGGAATAAAGCCATTGGTACATAAAGAGGGGCCAATATACCTAGAATTGTTATAGCAATCATGCAAACTGCAAAAGAATTAACCAAATAAGCAGCTAAGGACATAACAACCAAAGGATAAGAGAGAGCCAAAATCACAAGGTTTATTTGCTTAAAATAAAGAGCTGGTATAAGTAAAAACACATAGGGTGGGATACTATAACCCAATGGGTCGCCAGAATTTTGCCCTTGAAATGCAGTCATTATTGCATCTATTCCAATATAATGTATTACCTTACAATCTAACGCATCCCATAATGATAAGTATCCTAAATCTGCTGGATACTCTGAGGGTAAAAATTTACATAATCCTGAGGGGGTTGCGTTCATTACCCATACAGAAATTTCTGACGCTGCACCCATAAGCAATGGAAAAACCAAGGTTGTCATACCATCGAAACGGGTTGAACCACCATTAATATTTATTCCAACAGAAAAATATATTACTAATACTAGTTTCAATACATACATTACTAATTCACCAGTTTTCGGTATCGCCTCACCAGCTAATAATATTTTGAAACCAATAAACATAACATATAAAGTTAATAATGCCATTACAGTACGATGCATATTCACTTGGAATTGATAGAATACGCTACTCGTTCTGTCTATACTATCACCTTGATGTACACTTCCAATATTACATACATTTTTGCTGATTAGTAATTTTGTTAGCATCTCGCGTATACATTCCATAATGGTAGCGGATATGCTTATAGGAGCCTTGGATGCAGCTTCAGCTCTATATGCACAACCACCAGAAGTAGCGCAATCAAGGTAGTCCGCCATGTCAGAAGGCACATGACTTGGATCCGAATCATTATGGAAGAAACTACCATATACAGACTTCGGAAATGGTTCAGCGATGTATTTACATCCAACATGCATCCATCCTATAAAACTTATAGTCTCAACACATATACGATCTCCATGCACAATTACTTTCCAGGGAAATACTGGTGATACTGGCCCCAAAGGAATATCACCATATATACCCCAATCACCATCATGCTTATTGTGGAACAATTGAGTGTATTTAGAACTATCTATCATATTTGCTAGACTATCCCAACTAGGAGCTCCATTAACTAAAGAACTAGCGAATTTTCCTATCATCTCAGCTCTATATGCTATCATCAAGTAATTCGTACAAAGCCCAAAATTAAGCGTGGGATTAGCGGGATTAGCGCGATTTTTTCTTAAACAATTTCCAGGAAATATATTATCATCATCTATTCTTAAACGAAGCATCATACTTGCGTATATTCCAGGAGATATTATATTTGCTACAATTAATGTGGAAAATGGATCTTGTATACATGTGTGAGTAAAAGGCTTAGTAAGTAAATCTCCAATACCCTCAGTTTCACATGTTAATGTCATAATTGCATTAACAACATCTGTAATAGAATCAGCTTTAGCTGTATTTTGATTTAGAGATACAATAACTATAAGTAAACTCATGTAGCGCAAAAATGTTTTTGCTAAAGCTTGAATCATTTTGCCCCATTTGTTTTATCATAAAATAGAGGCAACCATTTCTCTGGGTTATCACCCACTTCTTTACGCAACTCTTCTACTAATAATACTGTATCCGATCTACCAGAAAGAACGTTAACTATATTTGTCAGCCCACTCAAATCAACTCTTGCAACAATAGCATTTACACCTTGTTTAACAACGAAAAATCTAGTTGAAGGATCTGTAGTTTTTATTAACATATACTCCCTCTGACTAAGCATAAATGCTGTTTTATATACATCAGTTGCTTTAAGGTTTGGAAGGAAAATTTGTGTAGCTGTTTGCTGTATCAGAGTATCACTAATCTTACTTTTAGCAGCATCCTCCACGCTTTGAGTAGCAAAAATCACAAAACAATTCAGTTTTCTGAGAAC
>CAZIGS010000039.1:6904-7954 GCA_964538645.1 uncultured Rickettsiaceae bacterium | reverse complement strand
GCCTAAATCCAGTCGCAAGGAGTCTTCTGAAGAATATTTAGTTGCGATGGATTTTAAAAAACCTGATACCAATTAATCCAACAATTGTTCAACCTCTTTATAAAAAAATCATTCTTCTATTGAGGGCCGAAAGGCTTTGCCAAATCATATTCTTCTGAAGAATGTTCTAGTTCTTTCTGAGGTTTTTTCTTGGACTTAAATTGAGGGATTTTTGTCTCTTTTAGTGCATCCTCCCCAATAATATGAATAGTACCACTAATTATCGAATTCATTTGGTCGTAGCACAAAGCTTTTCTTACCCATTTAGGATGTTTTACCTCTTCTTGAGGCTTAACCAGTTCCAAGAGGTTATTAGCATGATTATATGTTTTGCCAGTTATTATTGTAATAATAAGGAAAATTATCATAGCTAATGCTATTCCTCTTATTACTCCAAAAACCGCACCCATAGCTCTATCGGTAAAGCCACCAGTTATATCCTCTACAAGTTTTTTTAGCTGTTTTGCTATAAATCCACAGCATAAAGCTGATATTATATAAGATAAGCAGATGCTTATTACATTTATAGCGAATTGGTTTGAGATATACTCAGATACTGCTTCTCCTATTGGTACGAAGATCAAATATGCAAATAATATCGAAAGTAGAAAAAAAGTGAAACCAATAGAAAGCTTTACAGCACCACTAATAGTACCTGATAAAACAGATAAGCTGCTTGCTAGAAAGCATAGTATATCTAATAAATTTAAGGACAACATACAAATTTCCAAATTAAATTGAGCAAATGCGATTTAAGTTGTGAGTCTGCGTAAGCCTATACTTAATAGGCGCACAAAGACGAGTTCCGAAAAATCGCTTCTGCTCGGTTAATTTCGGAATTCGTGGTCAAGGTCATATTTTCTGTTATAATATAGTTCATTTTAAAATCATGCGCCTCATTTGGCAAGCTCATAAGCAATTTTGTCCCAAGACTTACTCCGATTCTAATAATATTGTGCTTTGCAAGATATCTATCATAATGCCCTTTTCCACGCCCTAATCTATATCCCC
>CAZIGS010000039.1:0-6894 GCA_964538645.1 uncultured Rickettsiaceae bacterium | reverse complement strand
CCTTAAATCAAAAGCTATACCAGGGACAAATATTACCTCAGGAAATACCTCTGTATTTGAGACTGGTTCATAATATCCAGAAAATTGTTCATTTAATTGTATAGGAGCTCCAGGATAGTAATTTGTAAAATAAATCTCGCTTTCTTTAATTTTAGGTATCGCAAATTTTCTATCACTAAATTGCATCATAAGCCTAGAAAGATCTATCTCACCAGGTAAAGGTAGGTATATGCCAAAAAATTTTATGTCATAATATTTCTTAATAAAGTCAGCTGCATTCTCTATTATTGCTCTATTTTTTGACTCATCTATAAAATCTTTAGAGGAGTACAATTTTCTCAACTGAGTTTTATTCATTTTATTTACCTAGTTTGGAAATCATATTTAAAGCAGCTTCTTTTTCTGCAGCTTTAATAGTTGTTCCATATCCATATTCTACAATCTCATCACTTATTTTGACCATAACTTTGTATGTTGGAGCGTGAACCTCCCCTTGTTTTTCTACAACTTCGTATAAAGGCGGAGTCATTTTTTTCTCTTGCAATAACTCTTGTAAACTAGATTTAGGATTGGAGGTAGATATAACATCCGCATCTATATCTCCCCATAATTTCTCTACAAATTTTCTAGTATCATCCAAACCACCATCAAGATATATCGCTCCAACAATAGCCTCTAGGGTATTTTCCAGATTATTGGGATTTACTCTTCCACCAGAAGCCTCTTCTCCAAATGCCATTATTATATGTTCGCCTAAATTAAGCTCTTGTGCCTTTTGTACCATAAATTCTTTAGATATTAAATAGGCGCGCATTTTTGCTAAATCACCTTCGCTAGATGCCGGAAATTTTGAATATAGAATTTGCGCAATAATAAGATTAATCACAGCGTCACCTAGAAACTCTAATCTTTCATAATCTTTGCCATTAAAAGATGAGTTACCTCGAAGAGATGGGTGAGAAAGAGCTTCTTGTAATAATGAATTCTCACGAAATTTATAGCCTAAAAGTTTTTCTAACAAATTATACCTCAAATTGTCATTCGGAGAAATCAGACATAGCACATGCAGTGTGTGTTTCGTAGCAATTAAATTAATTACAATCCATACACGCTATGGAACAACCTACTCCACCTAATAGAAGCAAGCCAATGATATATTTGCTCTATTTGTTCTGTAAAACCACCATGATCTAGCCATAGATATTTCCCTGTAGAGAACATTATAAATTGAGCTTTCGCAATGAGATTTTCAAAAGGCACAAAGCCTATATCTAACCTACTATCATTGGATTCATTTCTATTATCTCCTATGAAAAAATAATGACCTTCGGGAACATTAAAAACTTTAGTATTATCTAGCATATTTAGGCCATGTTTTTTATCTTCTGGAAAATAATAAGCATTATATTTCACACCATTAGGAAGAGTTTCGATATATTTTTTATATACTAAACCTTTTTCTCCTTTAATACCATCTACCCCTGTAATATTACCCACATATTCTCTGTCGATTGGCTTGTCATTTATATATAAAACTCCACTAATCATTTGTATCTTATCGCCTGGAATGCCTATGAGTCTTTTGATATATCTCTTTTCTCCATTATCATGAATAGATTTGAATATAACAATATCACCACGATTTGGCTCAGTGGCTAAAAAACGCTCTTTAATAAAATGCGGAGTAAAAAATAAAAATGAATATTTACTATATCCATAACTATATTTTGTAGCAAAAGGATAGTCCCCCTCAAGAAGCGTTTGTTTCATAGAGCCTGTAGGGACAAAAAATGGCTCCATAATGAATGTACGAATAAATAGAGCTATTATAGCTATTAATAAAAGGGATTTTGCTTCTTGTTTTAAAGAAGTGGTTTTTTGTTCCTGAAGCGATCTTGCCATTACTTAACCTATGGAATAATATAAAAATATTGTGTATGTTATTACAACAGCCTAGATCAGTCCAGGATTTTATGCAATTCTTAAGCCTTAATAAATCACCTAACTTTACAGAAGTTACAACTTTACGCGAAGTAAAGTTTGTTATATTGCATTATACAGAGATGGAGTTTCTAGACGCATTGGAAAAACTATGTGATGAAAATGCTTCTGTAAGCAGCCATTATCTAATACATAAAAATGGAACGATCTATAACCTGGTCGATGATAATAATATAGCCTGGCATGCTGGTAAGAGCTTTTGGCAAGGGATTGAAAAGCTTAATGATCACTCTATAGGTATTGAAATAGATAATTTAGGGAATGAGCCATTCACAGATGAGCAGATGGAGGCCTGTATTAAACTTTGCAAATACCTGCAGGAAAAATATGACATAGAATCTCGTAACATTATTGGCCATTCTGATATTGCGGTAAATAGAAAATGGGACCCAGGTATTTTTTTTGACTGGGAATTACTGCTAAAAAATATTATTGGCATTCCATTTGGAACTCAATTAGACAACAAAACAAATAATATTCTTTTTTCTAAAGGAGTGAGAGGGCCTAATATTGCACAGCTTCAACAAAAGCTAAAAAATATAGGTTATAAGATTGACATAACAGGTATTTTTGATGATCAAACAAACTATGTCGTAAGAGCATTCCAAGCACATTTTTGCCAAAAATCTATTTGGGATAGAGGGGGAATAGAATATTTTAAAAATCCTGATTCAGTTTTTCATTGGGATGAATTGAGCGAATTAATAATACAAAAAATGAGTTGTCAATAATTGGAAGAGTACAGCAAGCAGTTAGAAAAGTCTCAAAGCTTTGGAGATTTAGCCCTATCTCCTGAAGGACTTAACGAAGATCCTGGGCACGACATAGCAATAGGGGATTGTGATTCAACTATAATAAGTGATTAACCATCAGAATATCCTTGACATTTGCCTATTAGAAAGGTAAAAATGCGTTAGTAGTTTGTTACTATGTTGCTTTATTTTGAACATTATTTAGCTTATCATGTTATCCTTATCACAGATAAAAGAGTTAGTCTGGCCGATCAAAAGGAATGAACTTAAGCTATTTGCACCTATGGCGCTTATGATGTTCTGCATTTTGTTCAATTTTAGTGCTCTACGTTCTGTTAAAGACGCTCTAGTAATACCGACTTTAGGCGCTGAAGTAATCAGTTTTATGAAACTCTGGGTTGTATTGCCGTCAGCTCTAATAATAACTCTATGTTATGCTAAGCTCAGTAATATCTTCACCTCCGAACAAATGTTTTACATTGTTGTAACAACGTTTTTATCAATTTTTTTACTATTTACCTTCGTTCTATATCCCGCTGAAGAATTCTATCATTTTGCTCCTGAAACTACATCTAGACTGGCAATAGAATATCCTCATCTAAAATGGTTTGTTATGCTCGCTAGTCGTTGGAGTTACGCGCTTATGTATGTATTTGCTGAACTTTGGAGTGTGGTAGTAATTAACCTAATGTTTTGGCAATTTGCAAATCATATTATAGATTCAAGTAAGGCAAAACGTTTTTACCCATATATTGCTATGATAGGTAACTTGGGTCTAATATTCGCTGGTAATGCAGTAGTCTATTTTTCAGATCCAACAAGTGAGATATATCTTCTACTAAGAGATATATCTCCTACAACATTAAATGATACAGAAATTAGCCTCAAATTAATAACTATTTTGATCACAATAGTTGGTATATTTGCTATGTGTATTTTACGTTACATATATGTTTACATATTCCGCAAAATACCAAACGAAGAGCTATTACATGAACCAAATGCTACAAAAACTAACTTATCGATGCGCGAAAGCATAAAGCTAATAATGAACTCAAAATATATAGGGTATATATTGGTTATCGTAATATGTTACGGATTTGTTATTAACCTTCTTGAAGGACCCTGGAAAGATAGAGCCAGAGAATTATATCCTACTACTACTGAATATTTGAAATTTATGGGTAATTTCAATATATGGATGGGATTTGCGTGTGTTGTTATAACAGTATTTAGCAGTAATTTGTTACGTCATTTTAGTTGGTTTGTTGCCGCTATCATGACTCCACTTATGATGGGTGTTACTGGCACATTATTCTTTACTTTTGTTATATTAGGCAAATATTTTGATCATCTTGTATTGGGCTCATTTGACCCTCTATATGCGGCTGTAGCGGCGGGAGCAATAACAAATATACTTAGCAAATCAACAAAATATTCCTTATTTGACTCTACAAAAGAAATGGCATATATACCATTATCAGTAGAACTACGCACAAAAGGGAAGGCTGCAGCGGAGGTAGTGGGTGCTAAGCTTGGTAAATCACTTGGTGCTTTCGTACAATCTTCTATATTTATACTAATGCCTAGCGCAAGTTTTGATTCGATTACTCCAGTATTAATGCTAGTATTCCTTTCTGTAATCATAATATGGTTTTTAGATTTAGGAAAACTTAACATAGAATATAAGAAATTGCATGAAGAAGCTTAAAAAAATTCTGAAATGGTCAGCAATAATATTAGGACCTTTATTTGTCATATATACCTTAATTTGGTTTAGTATAACTGTTACATTGTCCAATATACTAAATAAGGAATATGCTCGAAAAGATATAGAAATCTCTGACGCAGCTATTATAAAATTTGGTGCAGTTACGTATAGCGGATTTCCATTTGCTATTAATATAGAATTACATAATTTTATAGAAGAAAATAACAATACTATCGTTTCGCATTCTTCACCTTTAATATTGGGATATAATGTTATAACTCAAACCCTAAGCTCCTATTATAAAGGGGAAAGCATAGCAAGATATAAGCCTGTAGAAGCTGGTTTCGGTGTAAAAGTAACAGGTGAGTATGAGGTGCACGCTTTTGTACCATTAAATTCTGCTTTGTTTAAGATTGCGGTACTAAAACATAAGCCTTTCGAAATAGTAAATTATATAAATGACCTAAATATAAAATCTACCAACGTAGATATAAAGGATATAGTTGATAATTCTATGATGATAGATGATGCTAATTTACATATTCGCTTAGGAGTAAAACATCATAAATATTACACGACACTCGAGGAATTGCTAAGTGCAATACCTCAGGATTACTATGTAAGCGTTAATGCTAGTACTAAAAATTCGGGAGAAGTAAAACGCTTCATTCCTTTTAGCATAGTCTATTTAGCCTATTTACCATTCAACTTCCATTATGAATTTGATGCCAATATTCACACAGATTCTAAAGAGTTTGAAATCAAAGAAATATTGGAAGGCTTGCAAATTAAAACAAATAAGATGAATTATTATAGCGATGTACAAAATGTAAGCTCTAAATTAAACTTTGAGAGCAATCTTACAAAGGATCGCGATCATGAGTTTAAATTTGACTACTTGAGCAACATAAGATTTCTTGAGGGATTTAGTAAATATATCGCTAAATCCATATATTCTTTATCTAAGAGACTACCACCTGATAGCTCAGCTTCAGTATTTAAAGATTATATTAGCAGCTTAAATTTAGATGGTATTAATATTGATACTAAGGAAGTTCCAATAAAACTTGGTATTAATGCTATATTGACAAAACATCCAAATAACAAAATTGAAGCAAATTTAGAAAATTTAGCAGTATATTTTGAAAATACTGGTTTTGATTTAAAATCTTACATAAGTACTGGCCCTAAAACAGAAGCATTAAATGGGGTAATATCAATAGTAGATTGGCAGAAAATGATTAGCTATATGGCAAAATCATATTTTGCTATTCGAAATCTTCCTGACTTCGAAATTTACACTGGTGATTTTTGGGGGAAATTATATATTGATCTAATTGAATCAATAGCGAATGATATAAATAGAGAAACGTCTACTCTTACTCTCAAATTTAATATTACAGAGGATGTTTTAAAGTCTGAAATAGGGAAGTTTTCGTGGCCAGAAGTAAAATTGCTTTATTACGCAAAATTATTTGAACATACATTAGCAGTCTGCAAGAATCATGAGGAGGCTTTACAAAAATTTCGCATGATTATCCCAGCAGAAATTAATGATCCTAAAATTCTTGAAAAGGTGATAAAACCGCGGTGAAAAGTTTTTTTGATCTCAAATCTATATTTTCTGATGATCTCTCTGCAGTAGGATCAGTAATATCAGATTCTCTATCATCTAAAGAGCCATTAGTAGGAGATGTAGCTTCATATCTAATTAATGCAGGTGGAAAGCGCATAAGACCCATTCTTACATTATTATTCAGTAAAATATGTGGATATCAAGGCAATAAACATATTTTTCTAGCAAGCGCTGTAGAGTTAATCCATGTAGCTACGCTTCTCCATGATGATGTAATAGATGAAAGTACTACACGTAGAAATAAACCTACAGCGAATTTCACTTGGGGAAATAAAGCGAGTATTCTGGTGGGAGATTTTTTATTTAGCCAATCATTCAAATTAATGGTAAAAAGCAAATCATTTGGGGCTTTGGAAAGTTTATCTAATGCATCTTCTATAATTGCTGAAGGAGAGGTAATGCAGCTTGCGCGGCTTTATCAAAATAAAATGCTTTCTATCAATGAATATGAAGAAATTGCCAAAGCAAAAACTGCTGCTTTATTTGGAGCTAGCAGCCATGTAGGAGCTATTATTGCTGATCAATCAGAAGAAATACAAAATGCCTGCAAAGAATTTGGTACTATTTTAGGGCTAATTTTTCAGATTACAGATGATATGTTAGATTATTTTGCTGACCCTATTACTTCTGGGAAAAATACTGGCGATGATTTAACCCAAGGCAATATTACTATCCCTATAATTCTTGCATATAATAAAGCTACTAAAGAGGATCAGAAGAAAATAGAGGATATTTTCTTTAATGAATCTCGGGAATTAAAATTTGATGAAATGAAATCTATTTTGATAAAATAT
>CAZIGS010000038.1:2443-7984 GCA_964538645.1 uncultured Rickettsiaceae bacterium | reverse complement strand
AAGGTGTTAAGAAAAGAAGCAACAGCGGGATTAAGAGATGTACCACTAGAGAGCCTTAAAGCATGCTTTATTATGGATATACTCGTTTTTTTAGCTGCATTTATGATGCTTTGAAACACCTTGCCAGTCTTTGCAATACCAGAAATTGAACGTCCTATAAGCTCACAGGCTTTCACTACAGCAATTTCTGGCAAAGCGGCTGCATATAATGAGATTGCACAAGGTTTTATTACTAGCCTATCTAATGGTTTAAGGACATAATGTTTATCCACAAGGTCATTCCAGAAACCACTAAGCCCATCCCATAATTCCCCTGTAAATGATAATGCTTTAGCAAGTTTACCAACTTTTGTTCCAGATTGCATTTCGCGCTTAGCGCTATTTACAACAGACCCAACATGCAACCGAAATAACAGCTTTGCATCCTTCTTAATCGCAGCAGCTTCTTGCTTAATTTGCGCCATAATTCCTGGATTTGTAGAAGTACTACTGACAACAAATGCTTGAGATGCCGTTTCTGCTATATCTGTTTCTGCTTTTTTTGCCCAAGATTCTATTCTTCTGGAAAAGCTATTATAAGTTTCACCATCACGATATTCTTTGAGAGTGGATTTTGCAGTTTCAAAATCTCTATCTCGAGCATATAAATTATTTGGGCTATCCACCACAACCCAATCATCTAGATTTTCAGTAGACATGTAATATACCCTCAAAATAATTAATGAGCAGTCCAACCACCATCTATAGGGAGAGCAGCACCTGTTATAGAACTAGCTGCATCGCTGCATAAGAACCCAGCAAATCTCGCTATTTCGTCAATCTCTACAAATTTCTTTGTTGCTTGAGCACCTAAGATTACGTTACGTATAACCTCATCCTCGGTCATATTTCTTGCTTTAGCAGTATCAGCTACCTGACCTAAAACTAAAGGAGTTTTTACATATCCAGGACAAATTGCATTTACTGTTATCCCAAATTCTGCCACCTCCAAAGCCACAGACTTAGTCATACCTAACAGACCATGCTTCGCTGCAACGTAAGCTGATTTGAATGGAGAAGCTACCAAAGCATGAGCAGATGCTATATTGATTATTCTCCCCCAAAGATTTCTCTTCATAATAGGTACAAGTTTTTTTGTAGTATAGAATGCGGCTACTAAATCAATACGTATTATTGCCTCCCATTTGTCATTTGGAAAATCTTCTATAGGTGACACATGCTGTACCCCAGCATTGTTAACTAGGATATCCACTTTACCATATTCTTCTATTACATGATCCATCATAGACTCAATATCAGCTGCCACCCCCATATCCGCATCAAAATGCTTTACTTTTACCTTATACTTACTTTCTATATCATCGCGGAGAGTTTTTATCTTCTCTGGTGCACCGAATCCATTAAGTATTACATCAGCACCTAAGGATGCAAAATGCTCCGCTATTCCTAACCCTATACCGCTAGTACTACCTGTTATTAAAGCTATTTTTCCTTTCATATTATTGACTTTTTACAGGAACAGGTACTTGATAAGTCCCTAAACCTTGTATTACTAAATTTATAAATATTGTATCACCTTCTTTCAGGGCTTTTTTCAGATCTAAAAGCATTATATGTATGGCTCCTGGCTCCATTATCAAATCACCATTAACTGGTATAACCAACTTGTTAACTTGCGTCATTTGAGACACCCCGTTACTATCTGTAGTAACATTATGCATCTCTACGCGATTGGCTATGCTACTAGCATTAGGTTTGTCAGAGCTTAGAGCCATAGCACCAACAATTACCAACTCTGCTTTATTGGCGTTATGAAGAGAGACGAAGGCAGCAGAATTAGTACTGCCAGCCATTGAAGGTTTTGCACGAGCGCTAGTCACGGTAATATTATCTATTGTCAGAGGAATCTGATTGTTAGAAACATTAGCAGGTCTATGAGTTGATTCAGCATCAGAGGTTGTGGCAGCAGGAGCATTTGGAGCTGGAGATGTATCAGCTGATGGCGCAGTAGTGCCAATATTGCTTGAAGTTTCTAAAGGCTCTCTATCAGTATTTGTCATAGGCGCATTAGAAGACGCCGAATCACCAGTTGGAGGTATAGAAGCAGGAGGCGATGTGTCACCTTCAGCTATAGCCATATTAGAAAAAAATAAAGCGCTTGCCATTACTAATATAAAAATAAAAAAACTTTTAAGTGAATTCTGCATATTTACTCCCTGTTATTGCTTTGCATGACTGAAGTTTAATGCTTTAAAAATCTAAAAACAACTTTTTAGCAGAATTATTTTTCATTTTTTTTAAAAAACCTGTTAGTCAGATGGAAATTTACATGATATGATGGCTGCTCAATATTTTTCAAGTGGATATTATGCATACAATAACAGCTCAGGAAGCTTGGGATTTTTTGTCATCTAATAATGATGCTGTCTTAATTGACGTAAGAAATGAATCTGAATGGAAAGATGGATATCCAGATATCCGCTCTTTAGACAAAACTGTACTTTTACTGACTATTACAACAGATTCAGAAGAATTTGTTCACAAACTAAAAAATAATATAAAAAATTTATCCACATCTATATTATTTTTATGCTACAGTGGCAAAAGATCTGCCATGGGAGCAATATCAGCAGAAGAAGCAGGATACAATAATTGCTACAATGTCGTAGATGGCTTTGCGGGATGGTCTAAATTTGGACTTGATTCAACAAAAACTGGGGGGAAATATGCATGATGTGATCATAGAACGCGATACTGAATATTTCACTAGATTGTGGAAATCTGTAAGAGATGATTTGTTAAACCACTATGGAGAAGCGATTTTTTCTAGCTGGTTTTCTAAATTACACATGTTAGAAGCTGATAATAACAAGATATTGCTTGCTGTACCCACAAATTTTATGCGAGATTGGATTAAATCAAACTATCTTTCGACTATAAAACAATTATGGCAACATTACAGCCAAACCAATCAAGAAATAGAACTCACTGCAGCACCTAATCTTCCCGAATTCAACAATATAATTGTAGCCCCAACTGCTACCAACGAAAAAGCAGAAGATAAGGCACAAGAAGAAAATATAGGCTCCTCTCCTCTAGATTTAAGATTTACATTTGAAAATTTTGTAGTAGGACCACCAAATCAATTAGCATACGCAGCAGCTCAAGCAGTTGCGGAATCAAAAACTGCTATAGCCGAATCTAATCCTTTGTTTTTATATGGAAGCGTCGGACTTGGTAAAACACATCTTATGCATGCTATAGCATGGCAAATCAAAAAAACACACCCTGAACGCAAAGTGATATACATGTCCGCTGAAAAATTCATGTATCAATTTGTCCGAGCTTTGCGTAACAAGGATGTTATTTCTTTTAAGGAAAGATTTAGATCAGTAGATGTTCTTATGATAGATGATATACAATTTATTTGTGGAAAGGATAGTACGCAAGAAGAATTTTTCCATACATTCAACGCATTGATAGATAATAACAGACAAATGGTAATATCATGCGATAGATCACCTTCTGACTTAGACAATGTAGAAGATAGAATTAAATCTCGTTTAGGCTGGGGGCTTGTTGCAGATGTGCATAGCACGACTTACGAGCTTAGGATAGGAATTTTGCAATCTAAAGTTGAGCAGATGAATATTTCTATACCTCAAAATGTTATAGAATTTCTAGCAGGAAAAATAACCTCTAACGTAAGAGAATTAGAAGGAGCCTTAAACAAAGTAGTGGCCCATTCAACCCTTATAGGAAGAGAAATAACACTAGAAAATACCAAAGAAATATTGCGTGACCTTTTAAGGGCAAATGAAAGGATCGTTACAGTAGAAGAAATTCAAAAAAAAGTAGCTAATCGCTATAATATCAAAGTATCTGACATGTCATCTAATTGTAGATCGAGAGACGTAGCACGCCCAAGACAATTAGCTATGTATCTATCAAAAATATTGACACCAAAGAGTCTAGCTGATATCGGTAAGAAGTTCGGAAAAAAAGATCATACCACGGTGATTCATGCCGTAAAAAAGATAGAAGAATTATGTGAAATTGATAGAGAATTTATGGAAGAAGTAGATTTATTAACCAAAATATTGCAGAGTTAGGATTATAGGTAAGGCAGCATGAAGGAAGAAAATCATTTTAGTATCACTGTACAAACTGAGGATTTAGATCATATTTTAGGTTTCTCAAGCTCAGTTGTAGAAAAACGTAATACATTGCCGATTTTAGGACATGTAAAATTGGAAGCCAAAGATAATAAACTATATCTTACGGCCACCGATATGGATCTCTCAATTCGCCAAGAAATTGGTGCAGAGGTAAAACACGGTGGTTCAATCACTGTACATAGCCAAACATTTTCAGACATAGTACGTAAGATTTGCGACAAAACTATCGAGATGAAATATCTTCCATCTGGAACTCAACTTGAAATCCTTGCTCAGAATTATAACGTAACACTTTCTACCTTACCAGCAGAAGAATTTCCTGTTATGGATTATTTTACTCCAAAATTTGAATTTTCCATTCCGGCAAAAAAAATAATAGAACTTTTAGAATGCACAAAATTTGCTATCTCCACTGAAGAAACAAGATATAACTTAAATGGTGTATATTTTCACTCGACTCAGGAAGATGATAAATATTACGTAGCTGCAGCTGCAACAGACGGACACAGGCTGTCTACATGCACTAGTAATATAGCAGTAGTAGGTGAATTTGGTATAATATTACCAAGAAAAACTGTGAATGAACTACATAAAGTACTCAAAGATTCAGACATGATTGATAGAGATGTAACTGTATCAGTCGGACATAATAGAATTATGTTCACATGTGCCCATTTGATTGTAATCTCTAAACTTATAGAGGGAGCTTTCCCTGATTATAAGGTATTTTTACCTGTATCAAATAATAATATTCTTACCATACCTTCTAAGCTACTTACTACAGTAGTAGACCGCGTTGCAACGGTGACAGCTGACAAATTCCCCGCAATTAAGGTAACAATAATGGAAGATCAATTGGAACTTAATGCTCATGGGGAAGCGAAAGGCTTAGCTCACGAAGTAATCCCAATAGACAATAAGTTACTTACATATAAGGGCAATCAGATCACTATAGGATTTAACCCCAAATACCTACTGGATGTTCTTTTAGCACTTGGAGAAGACGAACTCACAATAATGTTATCTGATGGGTTTTCTCCTGCTTTGATCAAATCAAAAAATTACCCTGGGGCAAATTTTGTAGTGATGCCTGTTAAGGTTTAGTAATTGGAATAATAGTATAGATCAAAAACATCATTTTGAAGATCATCATAATGGATCATGTACTTTTTTATCAGGTGCGTGCTAGGGATGATAAATTGTTCCTAGTATTGAAGCATTGGCCATTTCTGACGGACTCTTTCTGACAGAAGATTCTTTAGGAAAATTGGAAATAAGCGCTTGACCTTACATACAGTTTGAACAAAAATATTTTCCTCCTAATCCCAAGTGCCCCCCTTACTCTTCGAACCTTCAGCAGAAG
>CAZIGS010000038.1:0-2433 GCA_964538645.1 uncultured Rickettsiaceae bacterium | reverse complement strand
ACGCTGCTATATCTTGCCCCAAAGTTTGATTTAGTATCCGTAGGTTTCTCTTTTTGAGCCGATTTAGATGATTCTTGAGAATTTTGTCTTTCAGACAATACTCTTCTTACAAATGGCCCAGTTTCAGTTCTATCAGGAACTACAGCAGAACTTCTTTCGACTACGAACTCAGCTCTTCTTTCATTCAAAGTTTTAGCAATATCCTCAGGTAACCCTACATATAGCTCACCTTTAATAGTTTGGAACTCTTTATATGATTCTTCTATACGATTAGGATCGCCACGATAATTATTTACACCTTTAGCAATTATTTCTTTCATATCAATATTATTATCAATACAATACTGTGCTGGTGTTTTTCCTCCAATTTGTTCATCAATATGAAGTTTTGCATTCCATCTTTGTTCACCACCAATTTGTTTACCTTCAGCAATAGCCCATACTAGAGGATCTAGACCTTCGATCTGTTTTTTATTCTCAATAGCCCATACCATAGGCTTCTTGCCATCAATATCTACTCCACTATCTTGAGCATAAACTATTGGGTCCTTGTCATATATTAATATAGGCTTTTCTTCAGAATTATTATTTACTGCCCATTTAATAGGATCAATACCGTCTATCGTAAGATTATTATTCATAGCCCAATTTATTGGGTCTAATGAATCTATTTTTTGACCATTTTCAGCTGCCCATAATAAAGGATCTTTACCTTCAATTGTAACTCCATTTCCATCAAGTTTTACAACAGTCACACACCAAAGCATTGGATCTATACCTTCCATTTCAGCAGCATTCTCTACAATCCATCTAGCCGGGTCTAAGCCTTCTATAGGTTTATTATTGTCAACAGCCCATCTATGAGCCTCTTTACCATCTACTTCTTGCGCATTTTCAAGAAGCCACACAACTGGATCTTTTTCATCTATTTGTTTTTTATTATCTATAGCCCAGGAAAGAGCTAGTTGGTTTTCTATTTCCACCCCATGCTCTATTGCCCATGTTATAGGATTTTCTGAACCAATGAGATCAATCCATTTTTGACCTCCTAGATCCATCTTTTCTATTACCTCTAATCTTGCAGCAAGTTCCTTCATAATGCCAAGCTGCTTATTAATTGCAGCAGAGAACTCTTGAGTCTGAGTTTCAGCGTCAGCTGTATGAACCATGCCTACATGACGTAGCTCCTCAATAGCTCTTCGCGTAAAAACTTCTATCTCATTTGGTATTTCATTTCCTGCAGCATTTCTATCCCTACCCAACTCGCACATTTGCTCAATAGCTTCTCGAAATTTGCTTGTATTAAATGGGATTTGATAATAACCAAACTCATTCATGGAATGCTTTAACTTCTCTATAAGATTTGTGCAATCATTAGCAAAATCTACCCCAGATCTTCCATGATCGATTTTAACCACTTTATATTTCCCATTTGTATCTAGCTCTTTTATTACACCAATATTACTTGCATGATAATCTATTTCACCCAATAATAAACAAGAAGCTATAACTTTTTCAAATCCTTCTAATTTCTGTAATTCTGGTGAATCATTAACAATTGCTCCGTTGAGACCTGTAGTATCACCTGACAATTTTGACAATGTTTCAAAATTTGGGAAGAATTTTGAAGTTAACGATACAGTATCATACTCAGACGATGATGCCAAAGATACTACTCCATGGCTATCTCTTACTAATGATTTATCATCTACTACTAAATTAATTTCAGGAGCTCTATCATAAAGTAATCTCCCATATAATTTGCTAAATATATACTCTCTTATAAAATCTTTCTTATTTTGATATTCTTGTTTATTGGAAGATGAAGGACTTGCGTCTCTTTTGGCATCTTTCCTTAAATATTTCTGCGTTGCATCTCCAGCAGCAGCTTCAGGAAGAGACCCTGAAGCTTTCAAAGTAACTATCTGTCCAGCAGTTGTACCTCCAGCCTTATTACCAACACCTTTAGTTGATCTAAATCTTCTCACACTTTTGTTTCCTAAAGACTTAGCAGCTGCCATTGCAGCAGCTATTTTTGATTCAGGAGCAATAGGCTTTTTAGAAGCGGCGTTTTCTTCTTCTCTTGTACGTGCTAGATGTCTTGAAGCAGCTGCTTCTGTTGAGAGTTTCGATATAGCATTTACTGTCAGTGCAGCTTTTGTCCACTTACGCTTAAAATTATTCTTGGGCTTAAAACTAGGAACTATTGCTTTATGTTCTGATTGACTCATATCATACCATCTTTAGTTTATTATTAATGGTACGATAATTAATTAATTAATAATATATATATTATGCCAAATAATATATATTTAGAACCAAAAAACTATCATGTTGTAAAATCACCACAAATGATCGTGGCGTTAATTAACCTGAGTTTGATGTAAGAAAACTATAAAAGCTGATTGTTATAGGCTTTAGCCTCATTCGTCA
>CAZIGS010000037.1:0-8045 GCA_964538645.1 uncultured Rickettsiaceae bacterium | reverse complement strand
AGTAGGTTTCTTTTTGTGGAGCGTAAGCAATTAATTGCATGAGTTCATTTTGATAGACTATTTTCCCAGGCGTAGCTGCTATATTATGCCCTATTTTGAAAGATAATTTATCAACAGTATTAATGTTGAAAACTCGGTCGGACTGCTTTAAATCGGAGAGGAAATTATCAAGTCCTTGAGCTATATTCTGCCACCCGCTTGCCATTGATTCTTTAAATACTTCTGGGTTAGAAAGGGCAAAATTAGAGGGGCAAAAAGCCCCAGTAAATTGTTTTGCCAAAAACTCTACCATTCTTTGAGTTTGTGGCTCTAATCCTAGGCTAGTTACATGATTCATCATCAATTCTGACGACATCAAATAAAATTGCTTTAGAAAATTGAAGTAAATATTTTCATCCCAAGCAGGGTCTTTAAATCTTTTGTCACCTTTATGTGGAGAGAATAATGAAGGCACTTCTTCGCCTACAAATTTCATCAATGTATTTGTTATCAGTACCCCTAGTCTTTCTGAATATTCTATGTTTAATTGGGCAAATTTATCTGGTCGTTCCTGCATTTTGTCTAAAATGCGGCTTACAATATCTTGTAGTTTTTCTTGATTGAAAATATTGCTAGCAGGATTATTTGTTTTGTAATTCATTAATTGGCTAAGTATAGCTTGATACTTATCAGCAATATTTTTGAAATTATCTAATATATGGTCATTCATCATGATTTAAGCTGTAAATAACAAATAATAAAAAGAATAATATGAGAACAGATACGGAAATAATCATTCCTTGATTGCCCCAATATTCTATAGCAGATCCAGTGGTGGAAACTCCGGCAAACCCTCCTACGGCGTTCATAATAAGCATTATAGTGCTTGCAGTAGCGAGATTGTGCTTTTTAAATTTCGCGCTTATCATTGAAACTCCAATTACGTAAATTGTGCCAATACCTGCGCTGATTATAAAAAATACAGCGATTGTTAGATAATGGTTGTTGATTATAAAAGGTATGAGCAATGTGGATGAGCACATTATTATCAAAGTAACTATCAAAGCTCCAATTTTGCTCTGTAATTTATCAAGTATCATGCTTATTGGAATAGTAAATAAGAGATTACCAGCAACCATATAGATATTAATTAGTAGAGCTTGCCTATATTCTACCCCGCTTTCTATCGCGTAAATTACGACAAAATTACTCAAAGCCAATAATACGTAATTTGATACTAATATGCATATGATTGGTACTAAAGCGTGTTTTATAATCTTACTAGGTGGGGTGTAATATGTTCTAGGTGACAATGCTGGCATGCTTTCTCTGATTAAAATAGAAGGTATGATGATGACGCTTGCAAATAATGCGCTAGTATGAAATAAATCTATAGAAATTTTACTCGCTTTAACAAAAAGCAGACCTACACCTAATGCTATTCCTGTGCGGAATGCTACATTCATTACAGCGATCATGGTTGTACGTTTTTTGTCATCTAGTAAACTAGTCCCCCAATATTGCATTGCAGCAAAAAGACAAAAACCTCCAACCCCGAACATAAAGAGGCTTATCATGCTCATCTCTACATTCGTTGACATAGGAAAGGCTATGAGAGCAAGATTGCGTACTACTAAAGATGCTAAAATTACGATGAATAATCCGTATTTTTCGCAGAATTTTGGAAATAGTGGTGCTATTAAGAGGTTACCAGCCAGTTCCATGGCTAAAATACTTCCTATTTGAGATTTCGGTAATTCCATTTGATGTAAAAATAATGCAAAGCTCGTCACGTTGATCCCAACAGATACTCCATAGAATAACATTATGAAGGCTATGCAATATATAAAATAATTCTTAGATTTACTGTCTATTTCAACTTTTGCAGGCTGAAATATCATTTGAAAAACCTCCGTAATTGGTGTATATCAATATGTTGGGTGTGTTTGATCTTAACCATGAATTATATGTTAGATCAAGAATAACTATAGTTTAGATAAGATTATAGAAAAGCATTTGAGGCTTTATGGTGACTATAACATGGTGTTATAGTGTTTTCAAAAAGAGATTTTTATGGGTATGTCAACGTCGTTTATGAGTGTAATCTCAGCTTCTGCTAGGGTGAAACCAGGTGTGGGCTTTTTGGTGATGACGCATGTGACTATACCGATTGTGGAGAATAATTTAGATGGTAAAAAGAATATTAGTGGATGCAGCTTATCCACAAGAAACCAGAGTGGTTTTATTAAATGATGATAATATAGAAGAAATTGAATATGAAACTTATAATAAGCAGCAGATAAAAGGCAATATTTATCTGGCGAAGATTGTGCGAGTTGAGCCATCTTTGCAAGCTGCTTTTATAGATTATGGTGAGGAAAGGAACGGGTTCTTACCTTTCTCCGAGATACATCAAGTCTATTACCATATCCCTGCGTCAGATAGGGATAAGATATCTGCAGAATTGCAGCAAATCAATAGACCAGAAATCACATCAGATGATATAGCTGAGCAAGAATCAGAAGAGAGAGTAAAGGTTCCAGAAGAGCAGTTATTATCTTTGGATGGCGAGCCTGATTATATGGGATCAGATGATGTTGATGAAGATATCATAACAGATGACGAATCATCAGAGGAAGAGATATCTAAACCAACTGAAAAGCTTTATGGAAAATACAAAATCCAGGATGTTATTAAAAAAGGTCAAATAATACTCGTTCAAGCTCAAAAAGAAGCTCGTGGAAATAAAGGTGCATCTTTTACATCTTATATTTCACTTGCAGGCAAATATTGCGTGCTTATTCCTAACTCTGAAGGGAGTAACGGTGTTTCAAGAAAAATTGCAAATGTGGATGAAAGAAGACGTTTGAAAAATATCGTTGACGATATGATGCCAACAGATACTCAAGCTAGCGTTATTCTACGTACTGCTGCAGTTAAAAGAACCAGCTATGAAATAAAGCGAGATTATGATTATTTGGTGAGATTATGGAATAAAATCCGAGAAGTTACTTTGAGCGCTACTGCTCCTGCTTTCATACATATGGAAGAGGATATCATATATAAGATAATCCGTGATATGTTTGATCATAATACGAAAGAGATATTGCTCCAAGGTAATTACGCCTTTAATTGCGCGCATGAAATAATGCATAATATGCTTCCCTCGGAAGTAGATAAAGTGGTGGAGTATAAGTCCAAAACTCCTATTTTTACCAAATTTAATATAGAGCAGCAGCTGAGCAATTTATATCAGCCTATTACAGAGCTGTCATCAGGTGGTTATATTGTCATTAACCCTACCGAAGCTATGATTTCCATAGATGTTAACTCAGGAAGGGCTACTTCTGAGCGTAATATAGAGGAAACGGCTTATCGTACTAACTTGGAGGCTGCGAAAGAAATAGCACGTCAGCTAAAGCTTAGAGACCTATCAGGGCTTATAGTTGTTGACTTTATTGATATGGCTGAATCAAAGCATCGTAAGTCTGTAGAGCGTACGTTTAAAGAATCCTTGTCTAGAGATAGGGCAAGAATACAGATTGGAAATATTAGTATTTTTGGACTATTGGAGATGTCGAGACAAAGGCTGCGTGGTTCGTTTTTGGAAGTAAATACAAAAATATGTGACCATTGTAGTGGAAAAGGTATTGTACGCGCTGACGAATCGAATGCTATGCTTATGCTTCGTACAATCGAACAGGAAATATGTAATAGCAAATCTGATATCGTGAATCTATATGCAAATACTTCTTCGGTGTTATATCTGCTCAATAGTAAACGTAGGCAGATTAAGCTCATAGAAGAAAAATATAATATTACTTTAAACTTGCTAAGTGATCCGCATGCTACTGCTGATAGTTTTTCTATAGAAACTATAATTCAACCTGAAGGCCAAGAGAATAAAAGCATGAGCAAAGCTCCTTTACTTACTTCGACTGTCAGTTTGTTTGATAGTAATGAACGGCCACCAGTCGCTAGTAGCGATTCTAGTAAAAAAAGAAATAAAAAATGGAAAAATAAGAAATCCAATGATGGAGAAAGAGTATCGGCTAATCCTGATGAAGCTGTAAATGACGCTCAGAATTCAAAGCCAGTAGAACATGAGGGTAAAGCAGATGATGGAGCAGTTGTCCCACAAGAGATGGCAGAGAAGCCTCGTAGAGGGCGTAACTCGCGTAGAGGTAACAAGGTGCATGAGAGAAAGGATCGTGTTGCTGATGAGGATGCCCCTAAAGATGATGTGATCGTTAGTCAAGAAGAGTATACTAGCGCTGATCTAGCTTCTGCTACAGCAAAGCCTAGCAAGCGTAGGCAGTATAAACGTAGACCCGCTGATAAGAAGGTTGATACCAAGTTGCAATCATAAGCGCTAGGATAACACAGAAACGAATTGGTTCGTTGTTCGACGCCTAGCTCATGACGGTGAGGTATTTTGGTCATTGCTAGGCGTACAGAATCAAATGCTATTATTAAATATTACATCTGAGCGTGTTCTGTTGCGATCGCTCTTGAGTCTTTTAATGGTAGCTTCATTTTGAACTGACGTTCTTTTGATAGAAAATCCTGCGCTTCCTGAGTCAGTCTTTTATAAAGGTTAGATTTTTCTTTGTTAACTTTAATAACTGCTTTTCTATATTCACGTATTTCTTCCCTTACTGCAGGAGGTACTGATTCTAAGAATTTTTTATAATCTTCTACGACTTGCTTGTGTTTCTCTGTGTCAGTATCCTGTTTTTTATCAGCATTTTGTGGATGAGCATGTTCATGAGCAGGGTCAGCCATTGCATAGGAAAATGTAAAAAAAACAGCTATTATTGATAATAAAATTTTGGATTTCATGAGAACCTCCTTTGAAATTGTTGCATGATAAATCTATCAACTATTTCATCTTTTGCAAGAGGGAAATTGTTGTTGAAATAAGAATTTTGAGTATTACTCATAATGATTAGATATTCTTAAATAATACCAAGTTGCAATCATAAACTAGGTTGTTGCTCGTCGTTCACATACTAATTTGTAGGCTACACTCCTCGCGCATACTATTTATAGTTTGCAACTTGGTATAAACTCAATCGATAAAGCATGAAGACCTTTTTCAAACTCATTTTTTAACAAGGATTTTATAGCACGATGTTTATCTACTAGCTTCATTCCAGAAAATTCATCAGAAATAATGAGCTTTATATGAGTATATTCTGAATCAGGGTTATGACCTTTATGTCCAACATGTTGCTGAGATTCGTCAATTACTTCTAGAAAACTAGGGTTTAAAATCGATAAAGCTTGTTTTATACTCTCTATTCTATTCATGAAATTTCTCTGGAGTAATATTTTTTGCGTATTTAGGGCACCAACATCAGACTTATTCCTGAGATTTCCATACGATATTCATCAACAATACTACAAATAATGCTACCATTAGCCACCAGCTTTGCCAAATATTAAATGACACCATTCCTATGAAAAAATAATTGATGAAAACAGCATGAATACTGGCCCCAAAATTATAGTCTTGTAGTCCAATATTTCGAAATCTAGAAAGGATATTCCAAATATATGCCCCAGCTATTGCAAGTCCTACAACACCCATCTCTAGCCATATCTGCAAAATATTATTGTGCGGATGTCTTGGTAAAGGAGATAAATGATAATGTAGGTATTGCACTATATCAGTTTCTAATACAGGGACAAATTTCGAAGTACCTATACCATGGCCAATTATAGGATCATCCATAGATTTATCTGCGGTAAATTTCCATATAAACAATCTATGAGCGTATGAAATAGGGATTTTTTTATATTCAGAAGTAATAGCGTAGGGGTCCTGCTTTATAGAAAATATCGGCATAACAATTATATATGTAACAACCGATAATGCTAGCAGAAAGGCCATAATCTTTGGTGAAAAATATAATGCTAAATAAGCTATTCCAGCAAGAGTAAAGCCTACAAAAGAAGCTGTACTATCAGATAATAGTAACAATATAAAAATCCCGAGATAAAGCATGCTAGCTTTGGCGGGCCTTCCTGATTTTACCAACAAATATATGGGAGCCCATGTGGCCACTGAAAGCACTGAACAACCTCTGTCAAGCCAAGAATATTCAAAATGGCCATTGGAGTTAGGCTGAAATAATCCACGTACTAATCTATATAAATCACCATCAGTATTTGCTTCTATAGTAAATATTACTACTGCAGCTGCAATACCAAATATAATACCACGAAGCAGTTTTTTACTTTGCTCTGCTATTATATGAGAGTTACTCACTATTATATGAGCCATAATAATAGTGAATATTAGCTGCGAAGAAATTATTATACTATCAATATGTGATATAGACCAAAAACATGTGAGCATAGCCCAAAGGATCAATATACGTTCGATGGGAGTTAAATCTTCCCTAATGTTTTGGATATTTGGTTGGCTTACAAGAAGCATTGCGCACATCATAACTGCTAACCATGGTCCCATAAAAAGGCCTGAAATCATGGCTAGTGGGAATGTAATGGGAATGGTTATATGAATTAATTTTATTAAAAAATCTATATTGCTTTGTCTTAATTTAATCATTTGTACAATCCAATGCTATAAGTTCATATGAAGGGTCCTGCAAACCAGATACAGGGATATTTGAAGATATTAACCAACCATGGAAAATAGGCTTTGCATCCTCATCTATCTTGTTTTCTGTAATATTTACCAAAATTTTATTGGATGGTAAATATATATCTCCATTATTCCAGCATTTTTTAACAAAAATCTCTATATTGCCAAAATATGCAGAATGACCTGTCTTAATAGATAATTGTTTTGATCTTGCTGTAATTTTATTTATAGCAACAATCTTAGCGGTTTTGCGATAAGATCCTTCAGTTTCCTCTATAATCGGAGTCTGTAAAACATGACTAACAGGAGGCGTGGGAACATCCTTATCTTCTACCGCATCATTACCCTCAGTGACATCAAATACATTTTTAGCCTCGTCCTTATACCTCTCTTGCTCTTGAAGTACATCAAATGCACTAGATGTTGTAGGGTCAATATCACGAGACCTAAAGCTATTATCCTCTGTTTCTAGAGTTTCATTGGTTATACCATGTGCGTAAGAAGGTATACTTATGAAAGTCATTGAGAAAAGGGCGTAGCAGAATAGTGCGATCCATACATATACTGAATTTGGTAAAATTCTATATATTTCGACGCTCTCTATAACTTCTCGGAATGACAAATCTAAAAACATTCTCATTTTATATCTTTTTTATTATACAAGTTTGCTTAGCTGTAGCCAATTTTTTACATATTAATTTTGCATGTGAGGATCCGTTTAGAGGCCCTAGCAATAACCTGTAGTAAGTTCCTTTGTTTGCAATATTATATTTTTCAATTTTATAGTCAATATTTCCTAGTAATTTGCTATGTGACTTAGAAATTTTTATCCATTCTTTTTTTGCCTGGGAGTTTGTTTTCGCTGAAGCAACCTGTACATAGTATGCAGATTTCGGCCTTTTAACAGGAGCCTTTATCCTTAGATCATCTGGAGCTGTAATAATTTTTAAACTCTTAGCTTCCTCTATATTCTCACTATTTTCGTGATCTGCAACAGTAGTAGTAGTTGTGTTAGTATCAACAATACCAGAAACTATACTACCTATAACATCGCTTTCTGCCTCATTTTGTGCTGGTATAATGGTCAAAGGCAACTCTGGTTCGGGGATTAATGTAACAGACTTGCTACTGTGGTTTTGGGACTTGATTTGGTCATAAATAGAATTATACCCATCTATTACCATCCCTCCAGGATCATCTGGTTTAATTCGCGTTATAAGAGTATCTGCTTTAAGCAAAGGGGGTTCGCCAGCATGAAAATAATCATCAAAATATAAAAATCCCACAGCTCCAATAACAGTAGCAATAACAAAGCAAATATATATATGCTTTTTGGTCATGCCATTTCCCTCGGATCACTTGCAGTAAATAAAGCAATACTAGTAGTAGTATCAGAATATAGAAAAGTAGTAGTCTTAATACATGGGGATGCAATATTTCGAACTACGATAAA
>CAZIGS010000036.1:0-8169 GCA_964538645.1 uncultured Rickettsiaceae bacterium | reverse complement strand
CGGTGCTGATTCGATAGAATCTGGCACAAAAGCAGGTATATTCGGATTTAGCTTAGTTATTATATTCATGATTTGGTCTTATGGAATTTTGGGAATTTTTGCAAATCTCGCACTATCTTTAGCATTATTATATATAATGGCTATGTTATCAGTATTTCAAGCTACCCTCACCTTGCCAGGCATTGCAGCTATAATCCTCACAATAGGAATGGCTGTTGATGCTAATATTTTGATCTATGAGCGTATTAAAGAAGAGCTAAATAAAGGCGCATCAAATTTATTTGCAATAAAACAGGGTTTCGAAGCCGCCTCAGGTACAATTTTTGACTCTAACATTACCACTTTAATCGTAGCTTTCATATTATATATCTATGGAGCTGGTGCCGTAAAAGGATTTGCAGTAAGCCTTACAATAGGAATAATAGCTTCTATGTTTACAGCTATCACAGTCACCAAATTATTCATAGATTTATGGATGAAGTTCTTTAAGCCTAAGAAATTAGGTCTGGAGTAAATGCATTTTCATTTAGAATGCAAGCAGGAAATTATTTAACCTGAGCTTGATGTAGGAAAACTATAAAAGCTGATTGTTATAGGTTTTAACCACATTCGTCATCATCTGGCACCGACCAGATGATCCATAAATTATAAATGGGTCCTCGGGTCTTCGCCCGAGGATGACGACTAAGGGGCCGAGGATGACGACTACTAAGAGGCCGAGGATGACGACTACTAAGAGGCCGAGGATGACGACTAAGAGGCTGAGGATGACGTTTGTAAGAGTTTCATGCTATTTCTTACATCAAGCTCAGGTTATTTAAAATACTGCTGCAACTCGCCATTCGCATATAGTTCTTTCACTATATCACAGCCACCTATAAATTCGCCTTTGATGTAAAGCTGAGGGATTGTTGGCCAATCGCTATAGATTTTGATTCCTTCTCTAATATCCATATTTTCTAGAACATTAATATCTTTAAAGTCTACTTCAAGCTTGGTTAGAATATTGACTACAGCACTGGAAAAACCGCATTGAGGAAAATCCTTTGTGCCCTTCATAAAAAGCACAATATCATTATTTTTGATTAGATTATCTATATGATTATGTATGTCTGTATTGGTCATAATAAATTCAATATGTGTTTAACGGAAAAAACGAAAAACAATTCTATAAATAAAGTAATACTAGGAGTAGGAGAATCGAGGAGCGCAAGCGTATACCAAATACGTGCGCCCCGCAGATATCGAACTACGACGACGTAGGACTTATTTTTAGAGATTTGTTTTTACCTGCCCATCACTGCTGCAACTTCAGCTGCAAAATCTTGAGCTTCCTGCTCAATACCTTCACCAAGTTCAAAACGACCGAAAGCAGTTAGAGCTATAGGAGCTGATATATCTTTAGATGCTGCTTCGATTACTTCTCTAATTTTAGACTTCCCATCTATTACGTAGACCTGCTCTAAAAGCACTACTTCTTCATAGAATTTACGAATACGTCCTTCGACCATTTTTGCAATAATCTCATCTGGCTTACCAGAAGATTTAGATTGCTCTGTAAAAATTGCTCTTTCACGCTCTACTAAAGCTGGGCTAATTGACTCTATATTAAGACATGTTGGTCTAGCCGCAGCAACATGCATAGCGATTAACTTACCTAATTCTAAAAGCTTTGTTTTATCACCTTTCGATTCAAGCGCAACTAATATAGCAATTTTACCTAACCCGTCCACTACAGTATTATGCACATAACTTGCTACAACGCCTTCTTTCACAGAAAGATTTTCTACACGACGCAATGACAAATTTTCGCCTATGGTTGCCACATGCTCTACTACTTCTTCTTCTACTGATTTGCCACTTGGCATTTTAGCAGCTTTGAGTGAAGTCAAATCGCCATGACCTAAAGCAAGTTTTGCTACATTGGAAACTAATTTTTGGAATATATCATTACGAGCCACAAAATCCGTCTCAGAGTTAATCTCAACAATAGCTCCAACATTGCCTTCAACTACTGCAGCCACGAGACCTTCAGAGGCAACCCTACCAGCTTTTTTTGCAGCTGCAGACAAACCTTTGGCACGTAACCAATCTGTTGCTGCTTCAAAATCACCATTTGTTTCTACAAGCGCTTTCTTGCAATCCATCATGCCTGCACCTGTTTTTTCTCTCAAGTCTTTTACTAAACTTGCGCTAATATTACTCATTTACTTCCTCCGCTACTTCGTTTTCTTCAGCTTTCTTTTTCTTTTTTACTACTGATTTTTCTTCACTAGCAGTTTCTTCTTTCTCCATAGCTGCTTCGAATTGTTTCGACTCATCTTCTGTTAAAGCACCTTCTACAGATTTTGCTACTTTCTTATTTGTAGCTTTAAGCTTTGTCACTTTTGAAGCTGCACCAAACTCTGAAGCGCTACTACCAGCCATTTCTCCCAAATCTACACCAGAAGCTGTTAAAGAATCCTCAATACCAGCTAAAATTGCATTTGCAAAAGCATTGCAATAATATGTAATCGAACGTATAGCATCGTCATTACCAGGAATAGGATATTCAATATTATCAGGATCAGAGTTACTGTCTACAACTGCAACGATAGGGATATGTAATACTTTAGCTTCTTTTCTTGCAATATGTTCTTTATTAGTATCTATCAAAATTATTATATCTGGCTGTCCACCCATATTTCTAATCCCACCGAAAGATCTTTCCAATTTTTCTTTTTTACGGGATATTTCTAAAATTTCTTTCTTAGTATGAGATGCAACTTGCTCTTCATCTTCTAAAATTTTCTCTAGAGACTCCAAAGTTTTAATTGATTGAGAAACTGTACCCCAGTTTGTCATCATTCCACCAAGCCATCTATGATTTACATAATATTGTCCACATTTTTCAGCATATTCTGCGATAATATCGCTAGCCTGAATTTTAGTACCAACAAAAAGCACACGACCATTATTACGTACCACATCATATATAGCATGAAGCGCGGCATTAAGCAGTCCAGCTGTTTGTTTTAGATCTATAACATGTATATCATCTTTTACACCATAAATATATGGAGCCATTTTTGGGTTCCAACGAGATGTTTTATGTCCAAAATGAACACCTGCTTCAAGTAATTCGCTAATCGCTATGTTAGGCAATTTTGCCATGATTTTTCTCCTGATAAAAAGTTAGTTTACCAAATTTTATATTTGGCCCTCCGCAGAAACTTTGCCAATTATGGACTAACATTAAGATATCTGCGTGTGAAATATGCTTTTTAGACTTTCTCAAGTACTACAAGCACGGATATTATTAGCAGTTTTGAGATTAAATTGCAAGAATTTTGTTTGATTTGTAGGAGTAGTGTCATTCCAGCGAAAGCTGAAATCTAGAATAATCGTCACCTAGTGCTTGACACGACGTCAGAAGATGTAGGCAAAAAGACTCTAGGATCTTGAAGTTGTGATAATTATTAAAAAATTAATAGATTAATAGTTAAAAAGAGATTATCATTAACTAATACATTTAAGTAAATTATAGGTGTTATATGAGCCAGAATTTATTTCCACTAGATAATCTTGATACATATATAAAAGAAGCTGTTGAAGATCATGATATTATAACTCTTATCGCAATAGAATGTTATAAAGCATCAGAAGCTCTAGGATTTGAAGGTACGTTTACCTCAAATTTTATAAATTATTTAGAACAAGATAATGCTGAAGAATTTAATTCCATTTATAAGCAACTCATCCATTTTTACCAGATCTATAATGGTGATATAAAGCTCTTAAATATATTACTTGCTCAACTAGCAGCGGAATATAATGCAAAAAACATCTCAGGTTTGTTAGAAACAAATAATATTTTACAGGAATTAAAAGGTGACGATATAGATATATTATTTCCAATAAGCGCCTTAGGACAAAATGCTTTACAATTAGCACTACAATATGCAGAAACAGAACTTTTCTGGACCTTAGCATATAAACATTTAAACCCAGAAAACTTGGATGATGACACTATAGAAACATTAAAATCAGCAGCATTATCATATCAAGACTCTAATGGTCAAAATTTATTACATTATTTACTTGATTATGAATCTGCAACTATGGTAAGTGATTTCGATGATATATGTGTATTTTTTGGTGAAAATGTAGTTAAAGAAAGCATGAATATCCTAGACTCCAAAGGCGAGACACCTCTCATAAAAGCAGCATTAAAGGGTAATCTAGAAGCTTTTAGCAAATTACTGGAACATGGGGCTAATGCGACTATTACAGACTTAAATGGGCATACTGCAGTCTATTATGCTTTAAGCTATTTAGAAGATGGAGAAAACACTGAATTGGGCAAAGCTTTTCTAAAAATATTAAACTCTTATAGAGAAGATTTAGATGAGATTGCACAATCAATAATAGATTGTTACACCACAGAAAAAGAAGCGAAGCAAGCTTCTGAGCTGTCATTCCTAGATACAGACTTAGATACCACTTTACCATACTCCCCCACAATTCAAGAAAAAGGAGAAAGACGGGAATCTGCAGCCTCAAACGATTCAGCTTACTTTGACGAGAACTACTCATCTACCACTCCTAATAAGACTGACATTATTGGAAATACCAATTACTCGATAGAGTGTTATTGAAAATTAATTATCCTCATCCAGAGAAGCCCCGCAGAGCATATACATAGCTGAAGCCCGTATGAATCACTTTGTTGTTCATCTTTGACTAGCAATACCAATTTATTGTGGAATAAAAATAATAGTTTTTATAATTATTAAAAAATTAATAGATTAATAGTTAATAATATGATATAATTAACTATTATCCCATCAAATATAGGTATAACATGACTCAGCACATACTTAATAATGATAATCTACAAGAATTTGCAAAGCTTTTTAATGATCGGATATCTTCAATATATGATACACTCATGGAAGAAGGCAAAGGCAAGAGCGCTATACCTTTTGTATCAAATACGATTGACAATTATCGCCAAGAAGCCGTTGGATCCTTTAGCGTCAGAATTACAAGTGCACTTAATCAGGTAAGCAAGTCAATGAAGTCTCAAAACAATACTAATATTCCCACTCTAAGCACTACATTTGCTACAGATTATGAAAATACCTTAAAAACAGATGATGTGGTATCATTTACAAAAATTTATCAAGGACTTTATTTCACTTATGGATCATATGGTATTGATCCATACGTAGCTCTATTCTTATTACTACAAGATGCTCTAAAATATGATGCGATCAAAAGTATCAGTAGCATTTTATCAAATCACCCACAGATTTTAGACGCAGAAATTGGGGACGTCGGAGATTTAGTTGTTGATAGGTTGGTTAAAACAGCAGCAGAGAACAATTCTATTAAGTCTTTAGAACTCTTGATACAAACTAATAAATATGATGCCACTAAACACACTACTCAAGGTCAAGAACAATTATTCACATTAATTTATGAGTCAATTGCAAAAGACTATGGAACAGTCGTATTGGCATTAATGGAATATGCCGAAGATCAATTATCTACACTTGATAAGGATGGAAATCCTTATATAGAAAATTTTTTAAATTACGCTATAAAAATGGACGCTGCAGAAGTTGTAATCGCTTTGGTACAGAGTGACGCTATGCAAGCTATTAGGAGTCATTATATAGAAAGAGGCAAAGTCGAAGAAAGCAAATCTCTTACTGTTGTATTATATGAATTGATGATTACAGCTGTTAGTAATGATGCTGTAAAAACATTTGAAAAAATCTTAGAGCTATTTTCAAAAGAGACTTATTTTCTTGAAGATTCAGAGAATATAACTCTCTTATTAGAGGCCATAGTAGAAAGTGAAGCTTGGAAAATAGCAGAATTTATTAATGAGAATGTTTCTCTATTCTTTGATTTACAAATTGAAAAAAATACATTTTTTCAGCTATATGTAGCAATTAAAAATGATGACGCAGAAGAATTTCGAGATTTAGTTGAGAAGAACAAACTCGATCTTGATGAAGTAGAAGATATTATGCATGATATAATAAAATATGATTCTGTCGGAGTTATGCAGTTTGTGCTTGGTACGCTTCATTACAAAATACCTGATCAAGCTACCTTTAAAGAATATTTAAAACTAGCAGCTGCATCAGATTCAGCCTTTATATTTGACCTATTATTATCAATGGATCCTGGCCAGACAATGATACAAGACAGCGAAAAGCAAGGTGAGTTCATGCATGATTTATTAAAACTCATCAATATTAGTGATTCTGCACGTGTATTAGAAGTATTAATATCATCTATAGGTAATTCTGAAAATGAAGCTGCTGCTGAAGCTACATTAGATAGATTAGTTAGCTTAGCTCTTAAGATGGATTTCAGGTATGTAGTAAAATGGTTCTTCGATAACTCATATCAATTAGATAGAGCAAGCAATGATCAACTAGTTTTTAAATTACTAGATATTCCGATTCGAAAAGATGATACTACTATGGTCGAATATTTAGTTGGACAAATTCCTCATGACCCTAAAGATTCAGATGAAATAGCACGTTATAATGAAATTTTAGATTACGCTACAGTTTCATCCATCAAACACGAATCTACAAACTCATTCCATAGATTAATGAAAATAAGAGATGATATTGATATAAATTCTCCATTAAACGAAGAGGGGCAAAGCGCTTTGCAAATAGCGATTGCAGAAGATCAATTACAGTTTTTTTGGCATGCTGTGGCACAATATATAAACACAGAGGAACTTAAAGAGACAGCAATGTCGCACGAAGATGCTAATGGCAAGAATTTGCTTCATTACGCACTATATTATTCTGGGACAGTAAAAGTTGAATCATTTTTGGAAGATATTTTAGATGGATTTGGAAATAACAAAATAGACCATAAGGATGCAGATGGCAATACAGCTCTTATTATTGCAGCACTAACAGGTAATACAGCAGCATTCAGAATTTTACTCGAAAATGGAGCTGACGCTAGTATTGCTAATAATGATGGAAACACAGCAGCAGTTTTTGCTCTATCTCATTATGATTATGACACAAGATTAACTGATAAAACAGTAACAGCATCATTTGTTGAAATTTTAAAAAAATATAATGTCCAACTAGATAAAACAGCTCAATTTTTGCTTATGGCATATAATGCTGCTAATAATGAAGATCATGGACTAACTATAGATATGGCATTAAACACCCCCTTAAATCAAGCAGGTCATAATTCTTTACAACTAGCTCTGGAGCTTGGCAACTTAAATAAATTTTGGAGCCTAGCAAATAATTATGTAACAACTACACAACTTAAAAATATGACAGTGTCACATGAAGATGCTGCTGGTAAAAATTTAGTGCATTACGCGGTAGAAAAGACCAAATGTTGGGGTAATGGCGCTTTGTTAGAAGAATTAATGAATTTTTTTGGAAATTTTTCAGTAGATAATCCAGATAAAGCTGGTGACTCTCCTCTTATCCTTGCAGCTAAATTGCACCAAGTAGATGCATTTAATACTCTACTAATGTATGGCGCATCCCCAGATGCTACAGATGCTACAGGACACACAGCAGCATTTATCGCTCTATCTACATATGCCAGAGACCCAGAACTAGGTTTGAGTTTTTTAGAGGTTCTGCGTAGCTATGATGATATAAAGTTAGACCAAGCATCAGAAGAGTTAATTGAAAAATATTTTCCTACTAATGAGCCATATTCTCCTGCACATAGTACAAGCGATGAAGAAACACCTATGAAAAGACTTAGTGATGGAGGCTATAGCAGCGAAGGCGGAGGCTCAAACACCCCAACTGAAAAGAAGAAAGCATTCATTGATACTGCCGTTTTACAGCGAAAACTTTTTGCTGATTCACGTAGCAGTAGCGAGAATACGAGCTCACCTACAGAGATTTTTTGTATGGAAGATCTTGAACTTCAAGGATACAAAACATTGAATCCGGAAGTTTCTGGAGTTAGCCTTGACCTCTCAGGCATAGAGGCATTCTGATCAAGAGAATCATTTAACATAGCGCGCCCTTTTTTAGAGGGCGCTTTTCTATCTTTATGGATAGAACTATTATCTTCTAACGTAAGCGGACCTTTAAAACCACATCCATTACAAATGATTGATAATACCACTATAGTCATAAATTTTCTAACTTTCATATCTAT
>CAZIGS010000035.1:0-8236 GCA_964538645.1 uncultured Rickettsiaceae bacterium | reverse complement strand
TAAATGATCTTCCTTAGCTGCTGTAGTAGGCAAATACATAAGGCCAATGAAAAGACCTATATATAAAAACACTTTCTTTACAGTAGAAATATTTTGCTCAGAAACAAATTTGATCAATAAAAGCAGCAATATTATACCGAATGTTGGCCGAAAACCTAGCTGCGCCTGCAATATACCAAGCAGCCAGAATATTGTCGCTATCAAAACGACAGCTAAAAATCTCTTGAAACTATTCATCCATTTACCAGGTTTTGGCAATATTTTTAAAATAGGTGGCCATATTATGAGAATGAAATATGGAATACTCAAACCGAAAGCTATAGAAGAAAATATTACAAAAATCATTATAGGTTCTGCAGTCATAGAAAAAGCTACAGCAGTACCTAAAAATGGGGCTGTACATGGTGTAGAAAATATTGTAGCTATAATACCTGTTACAAATGAGTTTAAAAATGCATTTTCGTACTTAGCATCTTCAAGTTTTGATGTTAAAAAACTGGGTAATTTTATTGTAAATCTGCCAAGTAGATTGCTTACAAATATAGTCATTACTATACATAACATTATAATAAATTGAGGTTGTTGAAAATGTGTACCAAAGCCAAATTCTACACCGACCGACTTAAAACAGTAACTAATTAATCCTAAAACCCAGAAGCTAGAAAATATTCCCAATATTGTTAAAAGCAGATGTATTCTGTAATATTGAGGTCTTATATTTATAACAGAAAATATCTTAAGCAACAGAATTGGTAAAACGCATGGCATAAAATTTAATATAAAACCTCCCAATACCCCTGCACCAACCATAGAAAAAATATGCGTATCATCTACGAAACAATCATTAACTGTAAATTCTTGAGTAACTGGAACACATTGATTATTACCACATAAACTATATGTTATCTCACCTTTCAGCATCATCGCTTCTTTGGAATTTAGGGGAGATACTGTTACAGGTATTGAAACATCATCTTTATATATATAATTAGTACCAAAATCTTCTTCCTCTATAGGAAATGGCCAAATTATATTATAAGATTTGAGATTATATGACTGATTTAAGTTTATACTCGTTGGAATTCCATTTACACCTGGATCTTTAGAATAGATTTTATAACCCTCTCCTAATTTTATATTGAAATATAGTAGGTTATTTTTGAATTCAATATTGAATTTATTTTCATCCGCATGAGTAATACTAATATAAAAAGAAAAATATGTTATAATAAATATTGTAAGGATTCTTGAAAATTGTTGCATGTTCTACTATATTATTGGTAAGGTCAGGAGATTAAAAATGTCTAAGTTAATGATTAGCAGCAAAGATAGAAATTTGGAAGAACTAACTGGTAAATTCCTAATATCTAGCCCATATAGTTTTTCAAGTGATGTGTTTAATAAGTCACTGATATATCTTATATCACATTCTGAAAAAGGCGCTATGGGTCTTATAATAAATCATCTAGTAAATAAATTACCAGCCAATTCCTTATTAAAATTATTTAAAGACGATGCATTTAAATCGAGCGAACTAGTTTTGCCAGTATATTTAGGCGGCCCTGTTGAACAAGAACGTGGCTTCGTACTGCATACCGGAGAATATAATAAAAATCTGCTGCTACGCGTAGGTAAAGAAGAAGAGCTTGCAATTAGTTCTAATATTGAAATTTTAAGAGACATAGCTTCAGGTAGCGGACCAGAACGCAGTCTCTTTGTGTTAGGTTACACAGGTTGGGACCCAGGACAGCTAGAGGATGAAATAGAAAATAATATGTGGATTGTATCAGATTCTTCGAAGGATTTAATTTTTAACGAAAGCAGTGAAAATAAATGGGGTGCAGCCTTGTATAAATTAGGTATAGATGATACAAGTTATGCTCCACATGTAGGAAATTGCTAGTTTCTTTGTCATGTGCTCTAAACTTCATTGCGAGGCGGATGAGAGAACATTATGCTCTACTCCGACCCAGTTGCAATGACGGAAAACACGGTAAAAACCTAAATGATGACAACACGTACAATTACCATATGCTTTATCAGCATTATCTTATGTCTCGCTTTATCTTCAAGCTTACTGCTATATCTACTATTACCTGGACCTTTGAATGAGGAAAAAATAGTAATAATAAACCCTGGCACATCTATAATTAACATCACTAAAGAACTCGAAGAACAAAATATCATCACCCATCCATGGTGTTTTATATTGATTGCAGAAATATATGGTCATTTAAAATCTTCTCTTAAGAGCGGAGAATATGAGTTTTCAAGCCATATTAGCCCACTTCAGGTAATAAGAATTTTAAGCAGCGGCCACTCAATTATACGTAAATTCATCATCCCAGAAGGTGCTACAGTACATGATGTAATATCTAGGTTAGAAACAGAGCCAAGATTAATTGGAGCACTACAAGAAAATGTTGTTGAAGGATATCTGTTACCTGCGACCTATTTCTATAGTTTCCGTGATCAAAGGACTAAATTGCTTTTAGATATGAAAAGGCAAATGTCTGATATATTAGATGAGCTAATGCCAAATCTTACCTTAGATTCACCAATAAAAACGAGATTGGAAGTTTTAACTTTAGCATCTATTGTAGAAAAAGAAGCATTATTTGATGATGAAAAACCTCATATTGCAGGGGTATTTATAAATAGATTAAAGCTTGGTATGAAACTACAAGCTGACCCTACAACTATTTATGCGGTAACAAAAGGTAAGTCAAAATTAGGAAGACCATTGACTCGTACAGATCTTAAAATTCCTTCTGAGTATAATACATATTTCACAACTGGGCTACCTCCTACACCGATTGCTTGCCCTGGAATAAAATCTATTGAAGCAGTAATAAAACCACTAAAAACCAAGGACTTATACTTCGTTGTTGATGGAACAGGAAGGCATAAATTCTCTAGTAATTATGATGTCCATAATAAGAATATTATTGATTATAGGAAGAAGTCAGCAAAGACTGTGATTAGCACTTTAAATCAATAGTAAGACTACTGCTTTATGGTTATTTAGCTTTACTAATTGCCTTTTCTAACTCTTTGATTCTACTAACACTATATCCAGTTATTTTAGCTATAAATGCAATATCCACTTTTTCTTCAAGCATCTTAAGAGCCACTTCAGCCTTACCTTTTGCAATCCCATCATTAAACAACTCTTGCGCTACACTTGCCATAATTTCGCCTTTTTTTTCTTCGATAATTCTCTATTTTTAAGAAAAATATCATATTATAAGTTTAAATGCTAGGAATTTTTTACTATTTTAAAGCGCGCAAAGGCCGCTTGTAAAACGGCCTATTATTAAAGATTTTTCTGAGCGTAAACTCTCATCGCTTCTGCGATAAATTCAGGAAGCTGAGTATTATGCGCATCAAAAAACTTCCTAAATCCGGGATGTTCTACATATAATTGAGCTAAACCAGTATACACATCCTTAGTAACATCATAAAAATTTTCAATCATTTTATAATGCTCTTTTATTAAAGCCTGAACCTTATCATCTCTAGGGGATAGACCAGCTTTTATATATTCAGACAAAGCCGCATATATTTTATTGCCCGTATCCTTGATTTCGTTCCATTCTTTACTACCCCAATTTACACTTCGTTTCAGACTTTGAGCAATCAGTTCTTCAGCAACTGTTCCATAGGATTTAACCAAATATTCTTCATATTCTTTTTGTTTTACCTGATCAAAACCAGCATATAGTTCTTTATCTTGCATATTATATTCTCCTTTTAAATGCATTATTGTAGTATCAATCGTATGAAGTAATTTTTTTTGACGATTGATATTTTCCAAAAGCTTTGCTTTGTGCACTTCTAATGCTTTTGTTTTATCAAAATCATTATTTTTAAGCATTTTCTGGATATCACTTAATTTGAATCCTAATTCCCTAAAGAACAAAATTTGCTGCAGCAAAAGTAGCCGTTCTTCTTTGTAATAGCGGTAACCATTATCATCAATATAGCTAGGTTTAAGCAGCTGAATCTCATCATACCAATGAAGTGTTCTAACACTTACACCTGATATTTTTGCTAATTTTCTTACCGTATATATGGTCATTATTCTTCTTCTTTAGTAACGTGAATATAAATATAAACTATCACGTAACGTGAGGGTCAAGAAGAAAAATATGTTATTTGAAAAAATATATTAATAGGAAAAACTACTTAATCCCATTATGCCGCAGTAGAGCGTCTATCTGGGGCTTACGACCTCTAAATGCAACAAATATATCCATTGCTTCTCTAGATCCACCCTGCTCTAAAACTGATTCTAAGAATAATTTGCCAATTTCTGGGCTGAATTTGCCTTCCTCTTCAAATTTAGCGAAAGCATCACTGGAAAGGACTTCAGCCCATTTGTAACTATAATATCCCGCAGAATATCCGCCAGCAAAAATATGACTAAAACCATTTTGGAAACGGTTATAGGATTTTGGCTTTATAATAGCAACTTTTGATCTCACATCGTCAAGTATTTGTTGTACAGTCAAGTCTTTATCTTTATCTGCTCTAGCATGAATTCTCATATCAAATATCGAAAACTCAAGCTGACGAATCATTTGCATGGCGGATTGAAAATTTTTGACTGTGATTAGCTTATCATATTCTTCTTTTGGTAATTTAGCCCCTGTTTGGTAATGATTAGAAATATCTTGAAGAACATCCCATTCCCAACACCAATTTTCCATAAATTGGCTAGGAAGCTCTACAAAATCCCATGCAACATTAGTACCTGCTACATCAGGGTAATTTACTTGAGTTAAAATATGATGCAATGTATGCCCAAACTCATGAAATAATGTATTAACTTCATCATGAGATAATAAAGCAGGCTTACTGCTTGAGGCAGGAGTAAAATTACCTTCTAGAAAAGCAATAGGATATTCTATACGACCATTAGAATGAATCATTCGTGACACTAAACTAGCCATCCAAGCACCAGATCTTTTATGATCTCTCGCATATAAATCAGAGTAAAATTTGCCTCTTAATTTCCCTTCTGCGTCTTTTACTTCGAATAATTTGACTGTATCATGCCATTTGCTAAAATTCTTTACTTCTTCAATTTTAATTCCAAATATACGTTCCGCAAGCTTGAACATGCCTAAAAATACTTTTTCTTCTGGAAAATAGGGCCTTAAATCTTCTTGGGAAAAATTATAATTTATTTTTTGATATAAAGTAGAATAATAGCCCACATCCCAAGGTTCTAATTTATCTAGTTTATCATGCCCAAGTGCGAATCTCTGCAACTCCTGCAATTCCTTCTCAGCCTGCGGTTTGCTACGTTTTACTAAATCTTCTAGAAAATTCATTACTTCACTAACTTCTTTAGCCATTTTTGGAACTAAGGAATATTCAGCATAATTTTTATAACCTAGTAATTTGGCTTTTCTATCTTTAAGCTCCAAAGTCTTATCAATAATATCTTTATTATCAAACTTAGGATTTTCCGCAAGATCACTTGCTCTTGTTAAAAAAGCCTTATAAAACTTCTCACGTAATTTTCTATTCTCAGCATAAGACATAACAGCAATATAACAAGGCGCATCTAATGTAAGAATCCAGCCTGTTTTATTCTCTTTTTTTGCTTTATCTAAAGCCAAAGCGATAGTATGTTCTGGCAATGTTTTTAACAATTCTTGTTGATCTTCTTTAACATGATAAGTCCAGCTCTGAGTTGAATCTATAAGATTTTTCTCAAATTTATTTTCTAACTCACTAAGCTCTTCATTTATTTTCTTAAATTCTGCTTTTTTATCATCAGATAAATCTACTCCAGCAAGCTTAAAATTCCTTAGCGCATGCTCTATTGAAGTACGTTGCCCAATATCGTAGGAAGTAAATTCCTTTCCTTCATACAATTTTTTAGTTATTTCAAATAAATCCTTATTTTGTCCTAGGTCTGTCGAAAAATTGGTAATTTTAGCTAAAACAATTTCATACGCCTTTCTAATATCATCAACATTATGCACAGCATTCAAATGACTAATTATATTCCAAGCAAAATTGATTTTTTGAGAAGATTCATTTAATCTCTGAGTTGTGTTATCCCATGTAGGTTCTTTTATATTTGCAACTTCTTTAACCAAAGCAAGATGAGACGATATTAGTGCATCCATAGCAGGCTCAAAATCCTTGGAATTAATTAAATCAAAATTGGGAAGTTCTTCAGATGTAAGTAAGGGATTTTGCATATCTATTCCAAAAGCTTTGTTATGTGCTGGGATTAAACCATAAGATTTAGCTCTTGTCAAAAAAATATCTTTATATTTTAGAACGCACAGAAGTCCTATAGCTACAATAACTAATATAGTAAAATATCTCATAAAATCCAAACCAACAGCTTGTAAAAATAAAATCTAAACATACTGGTGAACAATATAAAACACAATATTTGTTTTCAACACTTGACTATAGTAGTCTGTTACCTTCATCTGTTTTTTTATTCACTAGATATATTGACCCCACATCATATAGTTGCTATCATTCCATCATAATAAAATATAATAACCCATGACCTCAAAAATAGTAACACGCTTTGCTCCCTCTCCCACAGGATTTTTACATATTGGCAGTGCCAGAACTGCTTTATTTAACTATTTATTTGCCAAACATCATGGCGGGAAATTTTTGTTACGTATTGAGGATACTGATAGAGCACGTTCTACTCAAGAAGCAACAGACGCTCTACTCTCAGGCCTGAGATGGCTAGGATTAGAATGGGATGAAGAGCCTGTATTCCAATTTTCTCGTTCAAATATTCATGCAAAAGCAGCAAAAGAATTAGTAGAAAAAGGGGGGGCATATTATTGTTTTATGACTCAAGCAGAAATAGAAGTCGAACGCAATGCTGCTATGATGGAAGGACATTCTTTCATTATAAAAAGCCCTTGGCGAGATGCTGATCCCTCAACCTACCCCAAAGATCAAAAACCAGTAATAAGATTAAAAGCTCCAAAAATTGGGGAAACAATTACAAAAGATTTGGTACAAGGCGATGTGGTAGTGGCCAATGATCATTTAGATGATATGATTTTACTTAGAAGCGATGGAACCCCTACTTACATGCTTGCAGTAGTGGTAGATGACCATGATATGGGAGTTACTCATATTATTCGCGGAGATGATCATTTAACAAATGCAGCGCGACAGATTCTGCTTTATCAAGCTTTTGGGTGGGATATTCCACAAATGGCACATATTCCGCTTATCCATGGTCCAGATGGTGCAAAATTATCTAAGCGTCACGGTGCTGTAGGAGTAGAATGGTACGAAGAAGCAGGCTATTTACCGGAAGCTATGTGTAATTATTTGCTTAGACTTGGTTGGAGCCATGGAGATCATGAAATAATTACACGTCAAGATGCAATAAAATGGTTTGATATTGGGCATATTGGGAAAGCCCCTTCGCGTTTAGATTTCGATAAAATGAAATATATAAACGCTCATTATATAAAAGAAATGCCAAATGATAAATTGCTTGAGAAGCTTCTGAAATTATTGCCCGATGTCTCTAATGCATCTAAAATAGCTATTGGCAAAGCTTTAGATAGTTTAAAACCACGCTGTCATTTAATAAATGAAATAGCAGAAATGTCTAAGATATATATTATTGAGGATGAAATTGTTATTTCTGAAGATGCTAAGCTGATTATAGAAGCGTCTGAGAAGAAACTGATAGAGGAAGCAATCAAAACGATAGAAACCGCTACTGATTTGGAATATATAAGCGATCTTCTGAAAGCTTTAGCAGAAAAACATGGGCTTAAAATTGGTGAGCTGATGAAACCACTAAGGGCGCTGCTTACTGGTATGAATAACTCTCCAAGTGTTTTTGAGATAATCAATATTATTGGGAAAGAAGCGAGTGTGAAGAGACTTAGGAGAGAAACATAACCATCATTGCGAGTGGCTGCTTGAATAGAGCATTTGCGAATTCAAACTAATCACAACGACTATACACAAGGACGAGTAAGTAACATGCTACAAGAAAAATTACAGGAATTTTGGGATTCAAATAAATTTGCTACCTCATGGATAATTGGCACAAAAAATTTAGAACAATCTCTTCAGAATATCAAAGACTTTGCGCAAAATATTATAAATGCAAAAGGTCTGCCCATAGATAATAATCCTGATTTTAAGCTGGTTAGGCGTGAAGAGACAAAATATATCGGTGTTGACCAAATAAGGGATCTGCAACAGTTTT
>CAZIGS010000034.1:0-8315 GCA_964538645.1 uncultured Rickettsiaceae bacterium | reverse complement strand
AACCTCCGATTCATAGAAAGACGTATCATCACCTACACCATCATCATCTAGAAGAGCCCCATATGACATTTCTGATTTTGCAGGCCCACTATGTTTAGTATCACTATGGAAGATAATGTTTGTAAGACCTTCTTCAAAAATATTTTGATCTTCCAATGTTATAACATCAGACATTGATAAAGATGTGTCTTTTAATGCTGCAGCTAGACTACGTAGTACTGTTGCAGCTTGTGGTTTTGTAACCTCACCACTACTAAATACTACATTACTGATAGGAGAATACAAGGTAGAAGGAATACCTAATTCTGCCAATTCCTGATCAAAAGATCTTCCTTGTCTTGAAGAGAAGTTTTCTTGAGCAGACTCTTCATCTTCTGAAGTTAAATCTAATCTAACTTGGGTTTGATCAAAGTCAGATACAGCACCATCGTGAAATATTACAGAAGCAGATCTAGAAGTTGAACCTCTACCTTCACCTTTAAAGTCAATATTACCTATCTCCTGATCTATTAGCATACTTGACCTATTAGAAGAAGTTGTAATGCTATGTGGAACTATTAGAGCCTGAATTCTTCCAGCCAAATCTTGTACTATTTGTAAATGTGTTGTACAATGTGTTGCGACTACATTATCTACACCAATATCAAGAGCTGGCGCTATTGTTGCTACAAGAGATTTGAATTTAGGGTTTAAGCTAAGTTCATTGCTAGCTTCAAATAGTTTATTGTGCACTACCTCTAATTCTGTGTTAATCTTCACTAATTTTTCCTCTACTTCTACTACTCGTTTTGTAACCACATCTAAGATTTGTTCATATTCTTTAGCTATAGCAACTAATCCTTCTAACAAATGCCCTAAGTCTGATTTGTAATTCTCAAGATCTTTAAATTCATTTATAAGATTTGGTATTGATTGAAGTTTAGTTTTATAGAGATTTTGTATTTGTTTAATTGCATCTTGTAAAGCATATTCATCAATAGTTAGATTCGCTAATTTTGCATCATATTTCATTTTATCTTGCAATAACGGCCAGCTTTCATTAAATAACGCATCTAATACTTGTAAAGCGAATATATCTTCAGAAACCTCTTCTAGTTCAAGAGATTCAAGATTTTCCTCTATAAATATTTGTAATTCAGATATTTCACCTTGTATAAATTTACTCTCATAACTTTTAATTAGAGGTTTATCATTATCTATTCCATCAATCCTAATGCCTGTAAGAAGAGTTTTTAATATATCAGCTGATTTCTTTGATGCTTCATCTTGAGCAAGTTTGTCAGTTTGATCTGCAATTTCTATTGATAATTGTGCTAATTTTTGCTCAGCCTCATATTTTTGAAACTTTTGCCTCACTTGTTCCTCATTATCACTATCACCAATTTGTGAATTTTCTAATTCACTCAAATCTTTCATTTTGGATATAATAGCTTCATTAGACACCTGAATAAATCCATTTGACTCTAAAGCTGCGAATTGACTTACTGCATCATCTCTAACTTGAGTAATATTTTCTATGGATTTGATTGTATCTTTTAAGGACGGAGAAATTAGAGTAGTTATTCTTCTAATAATCGACTTCTCCATCGCATCTTCTGTCAAGTACTGACCTCCTCTAGCACTATCGAAGTTGTCAGATACAAATCTCATTACATCATCATGGAACTTATTAAGTTCATCATTCTCACTTAAGAATGAGCTTAACTGACTAAGCGCTTCATGCATTTGTAATTGAGTTTCTTCACTATAGCTATCTTCATTCTGATCACCATCATGCAAAGACATTAGGGATTTTAAAGTTTCAACAGCCTTACCAGTCAAAGAGTTTATATTATCAACTTTAGCTTGCAACTCTGCTAATGTATTATTTGAATCTTGAATAAAAGAATCAATATCACTACATAATTTATTATATTCAGCTTTTTGCAATTTAAATATTTCAGATCTTAATCCAGCCATCTCTTCTTCCACTGCCTCAGCATCTCTTTTATCTTCAGAAACTGAACTATTTATAGAAGAAGTAAGTTTTACTAGTGTTGCAGTTAATTTACTGCTTTCATTTTTTTTCGCATCGAGCTCTTGATTTCGCTCAGATATTGATTCCTCTAACTCTGATAAAAGACATCCAGTACTATTTTGTAATGATTTTGTAAAGATTCCTATCTTGTACATAAGATCATTATATCGTGTCATGTCTAGTGAGAATTCTCTATCTTGCAATACTTGATCATATAAAAAGGCTGTACTAAGAGATGTGCCTTGATTTAGATCTTTATAAAAAGAATCCAAGGTGGTACCACCAACATCATCGTTATATTCATTGGTATTTCCTAAACAATCTTGTGGCTCTAATGGCACTGTCATAATAAACCTCTCTATAAATTGTTACTTTTAATATTTTGTATAGTTAACAAATTAATATATGTATAATTAAGATTATGCCACTAATGAATTAAGAAAAGGTTAATTTAGTAACTTTTTTTAAGATTATTTTTAGAGATATCCTAGGAAGACGTTTGTATAAGGGTTTAGCAATGTGAATTTTGATGTGGTTTCGGCACTCTATCTTTTTTACTTTTAGATTTACTACTAGTTAATGGATTTGTTGAATCTGAATCTGTCGTACGCTCCTTTCTATTAGCAGAACGAAATGGCAATAGCTTACCCATTAATTCCTGAAGGGTCCTTAAATATCGATTCTCAGGTTTAGGTTGCACAACACCTGCAGGCTCAGTAGTTGTTTTACTAGGCATTTTACTTTTTAACTCATCAAGTACAAGTTTTCGTAACGCACGTCCAGCATCATTATCAGCAGGATCAAAAGGTACACTAGTAGAATCTGGTGTAGCATATTCACCTGAATTTCTTGATACAGAACTTGTATCACGGGCTTGATTTCGTCTAGCAACAATCAGTAGTTTTTGTAATGCAGCCTCTAGTTTATCTTTGAACTCTTTACTATCACGATTTAATGCCTCAGTAGCAGCAGTAGCTTGGCTAGCGCTAATTCGTTTTGTTGTAGCCCTTTGTTCTAATGGTGCTGTTACTGTTTCTGCCACTCCCGCAATAGTCGGTGGTAATTCTGGTGCTGCACTGGATTGTGTAGGTTGAATTGACAAAGAACTAGCAGCTACAGATTTTGGCAAGCCAAATTGATTATTTATTGAGTTTACGATTTTATCTAATGACTTGCTAGAAATACTATATGGTAAATTTCTAGGACTAATTTTCACTGATTTACTTAATATAGATACTACATGGTCCTTAATTTCTGAAGCTGTATATCCATTACGAACAGCTTTATCTATCACTTCAGTTAGTTTTTCTTTGATCTTGTCTTGTATACGCTCACCAACTGCAAAACTCTTGTTGTTTTGCAGTTTTTGTAAAATACTAGTTATAACTGGAATACTAGGATGTTCTATTGATTTTATTGCAGCTTCTAAAGCTTGTTGCTCTTTTGCTAATATAGGATCGTTATTAATTTTGAATCCATCACCTTCTATCTTTAAAACTCCAGAACCAAGATTACGAGCTATAGGGCCAAGACTTAATTTTAGAATAGCATTTCTTTCTTCTGGATTGATATTTGAACCTAATTTTTGGTCTATTATATTTAAAGTACTAGCACAATTGGCTGTAGCATTATTAATATTTTCAGCAGTGTAGTGATTTAAGTTTTTAAATTCAGGGTCCCTATACTTACCAAACATATATGAACCAACAAATGGACCTATTACAGTAACATCCTGCGCATTGAAAGTACCTGGAATTGATAACCCGCCTTCTATCAATTCATTAATAAGTCTAAGCTTTCTATCCTTAGGAGTTTCTTCTTTTCCCTTCGCATATCCGCCTTCTTTTTCAAAACCTGTAGCTGGGATAGCCTTATCTAAAATTTCTCTTTTATACCCATCTTGAATTAATCTTGCTATACCAACCTCTGTTGCTATTCTTGACTCAAGATCTTTTTTAAAATTTTCCACATATTGTTGAAATTCTGTTGCAATATCTTGCTCAGACCCTTCCTTAGGAGAATAGACAACAACCTTTTTTACCGTTCCATCTAACATTGCTTTTTCAATCACAGTTGCGGTAAATAACCCATATTTATCCTTTGCTAGATCCTTATAAGAATCTTGGGCTACATTGTACAGATTCAGTTCAACTTTAGATTCTTCTGAAGTAACGGCGTTAGATATAGCCTCACCTATAGATTGTCGTAATTTATCATCAATATGGGAGGAAATAATAGACTGCCCTTCAGCTACAAAAACAGGAGTTTTTTCTATACTACCTGATTGTAAACGCTGAGAAAAAGCTAAACTAAGTTGCTCTTGAAGATTTTTTTTTACTTTTTCTAGACTTTGCTTCTTAGCTTGAATAATTGATACTAAATCTTCATGCGCTACAGACATAATCCATCCCTAATTACTATTATAGACTTATCTCCCCATCTAACCATTCCTTCGCTTCGTCGCTTAAAAGATGGCGGACCTTTGTCTTTATTATAGCATAGTAATTAGTTAAGTAGTCTAATTCGTAATTGTTAATGAGAGTAAAATCTATTAACTTGTGACAATATGGCACCAGTGTAAGATTTTCAAAAGCTAAAAATCCATTACCTAAATCTTTTACATATAGCAGATTTTCAACCCTGATCCCATATTCCCCATTTTTGTAAAAACCAGGCTCGTTGGAAAGTATAGTGCCTCGCTTAATTGATGGAAAAGTTGCATATCGACTTAATACAGAACCCTCGTGGACACTAAGAAAATTTCCGACCCCATGACCTGTACCATGAGCGTAATCCAGCCCCTCATTCCACAAAAACATCCGAGCGAGCGTATCCAAACTAAAGCCAGATGTTCCTTCTGGAAAAACCTGCATAGCTACAGCAATATGACCTTTTAACACTTCAGTATATCGTTTCTTCACCTCATTAGATGGAGTTCCAAAAAATAAATTCCGGGTTACATCAGTTGTTCCACCCAAATAATGTCCACCAGAATCGATGAGTAGCATACCGTCTCCCTCAATTTTCTTAGCAGTTTCTTCTACAGACCTGTAGTGAATAATAGCTCCATTATCCTTAAATCCAACTATTGGAGGAAAACTATCCATCACGTACCCTTCCTGCTTTGAACGAAAATAGGATAATTTCAGACCAGCATCATATTCTGTGGTTGCATTACCAGCTTTATGCTGATCATGGATCCAGGCTAAAGCCTCGCATAAAGCAACAGCATCTTTGACATGAGCTTCTATAGCCCCATTAATCTCTACTTCATTTTTGCAGTATTGTGGAAGCTGACAAGGGTTCACATGCTCTACCTTGTTCTTTATTAAATTAGAGATACCAACAGAACAATTGCTAGGGTCAAGCATTACTTTGCTTTCGATTTTAGACAAATACTGCTCTGTTTCTTTTTCATTGGCAAAATGCATAAAATCGAGACTAAGCCTCACTTCATCTGATATGCGAGAAAGATCTGTAAATAAAACGACTTCATCTTGCGATATGAGTAATCTTCCAAGCATAATAGGACAAAATTCTATATCTGATGCACGTAAATTCAATGCCCAGCAAACACTGGTAGGATCAGTCACTAAAACATAATCAGCTTTAGTTTTTATCTCATTCCTTATCTCTAATATTTTGTCCTTTGCTGATTTTCCAGCATATTCCATATCATATATATATACCTTGCTAGCAGGATTAGCTGGCTTATCAGTCCAAATCTCATCTATTAAATCATCATTTATTTCTACTAAATTGAGCTTTGGCAATAAATTACTCACCTGCTTTTTTGTAAAAATCATGGGATTATAGCCAATTGTCAAATCACCCAAAGCAAAGTCAGACAATGTTCTGAAATCTCTTATATCAAAAAAATCTGGCAGTTCTTTTTTAGCTTGTAACAAATATCTAACATCTGTGAAAAAATATATTTTATCCTGAGCGACTATTACATATCCGTTAGAGCCAGTGAAGCCTGTAATATATTCAAGCCGCTTTGCACAAGGAGGCGTATATTCGTTTTGATACTCATCAGTACATGGCACTATATAGGCGTCTATATTGTATTTTACGAAAGATTGTCTCAGATTTTGGATTTTTTGATTCATTGTAGCTGCTATAGAGAATTAGATTCATATGATTATATTGTAAAAAATAATTTGTTGCAAATAATGCACTATATATATGTATTTTATAAATTAAACGATTATTTATTAACATTCAGATATGTACGCGTTAATATTTAATTGTACGTTAAATAAATTTGAATAGGTTAATGTTATGTCACAAAGCAGTCCAGACAAAGAGAAAAAAACCGTAAGATTTGCAGATAATACTATTCTGCCTATAGATCATGATGGGGAGGGTAATAGCAATACAGCCAAATATACTGCTAGCCATCGAGCATCTGCTGAAGAACAGCGTCAGGCTAAGGAAGATATACGAAAGGATCACGAACAAAATCCAAGCCACACAGATCATGATCATAATCTTCATGCAATGAGCCTGAGAGATTTTGGACAGACAGAATCAGCAGCTGTTAGGCCAGCTGCTCCACTTGTTCTTAATCCTGGTGATCCGAGTTCTTCTTTTGCCGCAAGACGCGCAGCAGCAAAAGCTGCTAAATCAGGAGTATCTGGACTACCGCCACAGTAGGAACACATTTCGGAGTCATCCTTAGCTATAGGCGGGGATACGGGGTTAAGCTAAGGAGAGCCGAAGGCTTGACGTGGCAATCCATTCTCAACCGTCATTGCGAGGCGTCCACAGGACAACGAAGCAATCCATACAATAGATGTCACAAGTAGGTAGTATATGGCTTTACAAAAAATGGATTGCCACGTCGCTTAAGAAGCTCCTCGCAATGACGGTTAGTGCGTTTCTTGTCATTGCGAGAAGCTAGTTATTCACCATAGCCAACCACTCATCCTCAGTCAAAATCTTAAGACCTAGCTCTTCTGCTTTACGCAGCTTTGATCCAGCGTCACTTCCTACCACCACAAAATCTACATTCTTGGATATGCTGCTCGCTATTTTACACCCCATTCTTTCAGCCATTTCTTTGGCTTCAGGACGTGACATGCTCTCAAGACCTCCTGTAAATATTACTGTTTTTCCAGAAATGGCTGAATCCATTTGATGAATTTGGTGATCAGAAATATTGAGAATTCCTATTAATCTCTCTACTAATCCAATATTTTCTTCCAGAAAACAAAATTCCTTTATCATCTCTAAAGTCTTATCACCAATACCATGGAGATTATCTAGTCTTTCTAACACTTCATGATTCTGAGCATGAATTGCTTTCAACATTTCCAAGAAACCTTTACTAGACTCAATTTCTTCAGCAATAAGCTTAGCGTTGGATTCTCCTATATGCCTTATACCAAGTGAATATATAAATTTAGCAAGACCTATGTTTTTAGCGTTTTCTATGCTGAGCTTCAAATTACTTACAGATTTTGCCCCCCAACCTTCTTTAGAAGCTAGCTCCTGTTCGACTTCTGTAGTTAAAAATGTAAAGATACAAACTGGGTCTTTGATAAATTTTTGCTCCAGTAAAAAAGCCACTTGCATCTTACCCAACCCCTCTATGTTAAGTGCCCCTCTACTTACAAAATGGAGCAATCTCTCATAATTCTGAGCAGGACAGGCTAACCCATTCTCACAGCGTATTATAGCCTCATCCTCATATTCAAATAATTCACTACCACATGAAGGACAATTTGATGGAAAAATAAATGCTACGGATGACGCATCTCTCCTAGCTAAATCGACTCCTATAACTTGCGGTATAACATCCCCCGCTCGTTGCAAAAAGACATAATCTCCAACTCTAATATCTTTGCGTTTAATTTCATCATAGTTATGAAGACTTGCTCTAGATACCACCACTCCATCTATCGATAAAGGTTCAAGTTCTGCAACTGGAGTAATAGCGCCCGTTCTACCTACTTGCATTGTAATAGATAAAAGCCTAGTTGTACCTATAATGGCTGGAAATTTATGAGCTAAAGCAAAGCGTGGACAACGAGCTACAAAACCCAATCTTTCACATTGCGCAAAATCATTTACCTTATAGACAACACCATCTATTTCATATGGAAGCTCATCTCTCAGCTTCATCATTTTTTCATAAAAACTCAAAATCTCATCTATCGAACTAGCCAAAACCCTATGCGGATTGACGTTAAAACCCAAATCAGCGAAATATTGTAGCAAATCATATTGATTGGTTTTTGGCAGACTACTCACTTCACCAAACCCATATATAAAATATTTCAGGGGCCTAGAT